>NZ_JADBUZ010000126.1:0-11015 GCF_020245305.1 Microcystis sp. M20BS1
GACGATTTTGGCCGAACTGCAAAGACAAGCTAAACGGGAAAATCAGAGCTACAATGAAGAGAATGCCCCTCGTTTGTGGATTTTATCCCCTTCAGCTAGTCTGACTCTGTTAGAGAGTATTGGGGCAAAAATAGACCCAGATTGGCCAGAAGGAGTCTATTTTCTTCCCTCGCTTTATCGCACGGCAATTATCGCTATTAATCAATTGCCTGTGACTGCTGAGACTCTCTGGTTAAGATTATTAGGACGGGGAAAAACTCAAGACCAAGCGGTGCGAGAATTGTTAGAATTACCTCAAGGTAATGCTTTCCGGGAAAATGTGCTGGAATTATTGATTAGTTGGCGGGTTAGTATGGAAATAAATAACATCCTAGAAACTGAGGATAGAGAGGTGTTTATGACTTTATCTCAAACCTATCAGGAATGGAAGGAAGCAACTAAACGGGAAGGACGACAGGAAGGAAAACTAGAAGGAAAACTAGAAGGAAAACTAGAAGGAAAACTGGAATCTATTCCCCGTTTGCTGGCCTTGGGTTTAAGTGTGGAACAAATCGCTCAAGCTTTGGATTTAGACTTAGAGCAGGTCCGACAAGCGGCGCGAGAGTAAAGGTGGAGAGTTAAAACGCAAAAATGCCACAATGGATAAAATAGGCATTTTCTGACTAACTGACATCTTCTATGAGTAACCACCTAAGCGGAAGCGAGATTCGCCAGCGATTTTTAGACTTTTTTGCGGCCAGAAACCATAAAATTCTCCCTAGTGCCTCTCTAGTACCAGAAGACCCCACCGTTTTGCTGACTATTGCGGGAATGCTCCCTTTTAAACCGATTTTCTTAGGGCAAAAGACCCCAGAATTTCCCCGCGCTACCACTTCTCAAAAATGTATTCGCACCAACGATATCGAAAATGTCGGCCGGACTGCTAGACATCATACTTTTTTTGAGATGTTGGGCAATTTTAGCTTTGGTGATTATTTTAAAGAACAAGCGATCGCCTGGGCCTGGGAATTGTCCACAGAAGTTTTTAACCTTCCCCCCGAAAGATTAGTCGTTAGTGTCTTTAAAGAGGATGAGGAAGCTTTCGCTATCTGGCGCGATAAAATCGGTATTCCTGCCCATCGTATCCAAAAAATGGGCGAAGCGGATAACTTTTGGGTATCGGGTCCCACGGGTCCCTGTGGTCCCTGTTCGGAAATTTACTACGATTTTCACCCGGAATTAGGGGATAAAACCATCGATTTAGAGGATGATAGCCGTTTTATCGAGTTTTATAACCTCGTCTTCATGCAGTATAACCGCGACGCGGATGGCAATCTGACACCCCTAGCGAATAAAAACATCGATACGGGGATGGGTTTGGAACGGATGGCGCAAATCCTGCAAAAAGTCGCCAATAACTACGAAACTGACCTAATTTTCCCGATTGTCGCCGAAGCGGCCCGGTTAGCAGCCATAGACTACCAGAAAGCGGACGAAAAAACGAAAGTTTCCCTAAAAGTCATCGGCGATCATGTGCGTTCGGTAGTACACATGATAGCGGATGGTATCTCAGCATCGAATACTGACAGAGGTTACGTCCTGCGTCGTCTGATTCGGAGAGTAGTACGACACGGGCGTTTAATCGGTATTGAAGGTCAATTTATCACCAAAGTGGCGGAAGTGGCGATCGCTCTTTCCGAGTCCGTCTATGGCAATGTTCGGGAACGAGAAACGGTGATCAAGGCAGAATTAGAGCGAGAGGAAGCGAGATTTTTAGAAACCCTAGAAAGAGGCGAGAAACTGCTCGAATCGATTCTAGAAAAAGAAAAAAGCCAGATTTCGGGAGTCGATGCCTTTACCCTTTATGATACCTATGGCTTCCCCCTGGAACTCACTCAAGAAATCGCCGAGGAGCAGGGTTTAAGCGTCGATACGGCGGGTTTCGAGCAGGAAATGAAAAAACAGCAGCAAAGATCAAAAGCCGCCCACGAAACCATAGATTTGACGGTACAGGGTAGTTTAGATAAGCTGGCAGAACATATTCACCCGACGGAATTTCTCGGTTATACGGATTTGCAAGCAACCGCAACAGTAACGGCGGTTTTAGTCGCTGGTAAAACGGTGGAATCGGCCGCAGCAGGCACTGAGGTGCAGATAGTTCTCGATAAAACCCCTTTTTATGCCGAATCGGGTGGACAAATCGGTGATAAGGGTTATTTAACTGGCGATAATCTGCTTATCCGCGTTGAGGATGTGCAGAAAGAATCGGGGATTTTTATCCATTTTGGTCGGATTGAGCGGGGAATTGTCACCACCGGCGATACAATTAATGCTCAGATTGACCGTTCCTGTCGTCGTCGCGCTCAAGCTAATCATACCGCTACCCATCTGCTACAATCGGCCTTGAAAAAGCTTGTCGATGGGGGGATTTCCCAAGCAGGTTCCCTCGTCAGTTTTGAGCGCCTCCGTTTTGATTTTAACTGTCCTCGTCCCCTGACTAACTCTGAATTGCAACAGGTGGAAGAACAGATTAACACTTGGATTGCCGAAGCGCATGACACCGAGATAGCGGTGATGGGATTGGAAGAAGCGAAGCAAAAGGGAGCTATTGCCATGTTTGGCGAGAAATACGGCTCAGAAGTGCGAGTTATCGATATTCCTAGCGTTTCTATGGAATTATGCGGGGGTACTCACGTTAAAAATACCGCCGAGATCGGTTTATTTAAAATCATCTCCGAGACGGGAATCGCTGCGGGAATTCGTCGCATCGAAGCGGTGGCCGGCCCTGCCGTGTTAGCCTATTTGAATGAACGGGATCAGGTGGTACGGGATTTGTGCGATCGCTTTAAGGTCAAACCTCTGGAAATTCCCGATCGCATTACGGCCCTACAATCAGAGTTAAAGGGGACACAAAAGCAGTTAGAAGCGGTTAAACAGGAGTTGGCACTAAATAAATCAGATGCTTTGCTATCTCAAGCTGAATCTATCGGCGAATTTAAGCTATTAGTCGCTTCTTTGGGTGATATTGATGCTAATGCTTTGATGGCTGCAGCCGAAAGACTACAGCAAAAATTAGGGGAAGGGGCGGTAATTTTGGCCTCGACTCCGGCAGCTGATAAAGTGAGTTTAGTGGCCGCTTTTAGTCCCCGGGTGATTAAAGATAAGGGTTTACAAGCGGGTAAATTTATCGGTGCGATCGCTAAAATCTGCGCCGGTGGTGGTGGTGGTCGTCCCAATTTAGCTCAAGCTGGGGGACGGGATGCTAGTAAGTTGAGCGAAGCTTTAGCTAAGGCCAAAAGTCAGTTAACTAGCAGTTTACAATAGTGTTAAGGGTGGGCATTTTGTCCACCTTTAAAAAATTAGTTATTCTCTCGGTGTGATTGGTAAAAATAATATGGAACTACTGATCAAGAATTTGGGATCAATTAGAAATAATAATCAAGCTATAGATTTAACCAAGAAGTTTTATACTTTTATTGGCTACAACAATAGTGGCAAAACCCTAGTTTCTCAGCTTTTATGGACAATTTTTAATCATGACAATATTAGAAAGTTTTCTGAAAATAACCAAATTGATTCTTTCGTAATTGACTCTGAAAAACCTATTAAAAAAATTACTATCAATCAAAAACTAATCGATGAGATTCTCAATAAATTTAGCCGATTTATTGAAAAAGAAGTTGTTAATACTTATAATCTTGATGCCAGTATTAAAGAAACGATTATTAGTTCCAATAAATTAATTTTTCAAGCGGATATTAAAGAATTTAAAGATAAAAGCTTTAGATTAACCTTTGTTGTTGACAATGATCTGGAGTATTTACAGATTAGCAAGCGCAAAGGTAGCCTAACAATAAATATAAAAGAGAATAATATCCCTGAGAAAGTATTTGATAAAATACCCAGAGACTTTTTTGAGAGAGCTAAACCATCCAAGGAATCAGTAATTATTTCGTCAGTAATAACAGTGCTTTTGTCTCAGACAGAAGATACTTTTTTTATCCCCGCTAGTCGTAGCTTTTTTCCTGTTTTCTACCAGTACATTTATGAGATAGAAAGAAATAAGAGAATTGAGTCTAACCGTCTATTTTTAGAATTAATAGAAAATATTGATGATGATAGTGACAGTCATGAAGATAAATTAAAACGTCTTCGGGAACAATTACCCAAAAGGTCTTATACAGAACCAATGAATAAAGTGATTGAGTCGCTTTATTCTCTCAATACCAAGAAAAAAATTAATTCAGTTTATAATTCTCTGATTGAAAAGATGAGCGGATTAATGGGAGGAGAAATCACGATTTCTAGTCTAGAATCGATCGCACCTATTCAATTTTCTTTTAAATTCGATGAAAGCAAAGATTTACCTATGTATCTAGCTTCATCTTCAGTCAATCAGTTGACTATCTTGTATCTTTATCTCAAATATTGGGCCAAGGAAAAAAACAATTTTTTGATGATAGATGAACCAGAGGTTAATTTGCATCCCGAAAATCAAATTCGCTTAATGGATATTTTAGTTCAATTTGTCACCGAGCATAATAATCGGGTTTTGATCACCACCCATAGCCCGATTTTAACCGATATTCTCAACAATTATGTTTATCTTCATACCTTAAAAAGTTATGATGTTGATGTCACAAAAATTATTGAAGATAATCAATTAAAAAATTTAAATCCAGAAATTTCAATTGCTAAAGAAGACTTAGGGGTTTACTTTTTCACAGGTGATAAAATTATTGATTATGGAACCAGTCAATATGGTGTTTATTTTCGTAATTTTACAGAAGTTATCAACTCCGTGCAGAAATCTGGAGAAATTTTAACCAATCATATCTATTTAGCAGAGAATGAGTAAGTCTAACTCAAAAAAAGAAATATTTTCCCTTAGACAAGAGTTTCACCAAGCTTTAGAAAAACAGGGTTTTATTCAAGAAATATCCCTTAGTCAGGATGCGTATATTGAAATTCAAGAAACAAATAAGAGCGATTTAAAGAAAGTAGATATTAATCACTTACAGTTATCGTCTAAAAATGACAAAAATATATCTACAGAAGTAGATAAAATCTGGGTTATCAATTTAGAAAAAGAGATACCCGGTATCTCTGCTTCCGGCAAAACCCCTGAAAAAGCTATATTAGTTTTACAGAGAAAAGTCGATGATGCTGGTAAAATTCTCAATTATCATCTGCAAATTTGTTTAATTGAACTCAAAGCATCCCTACAGGCAAAAAAAGACAAAGAAAGCACATTAAAGCAGATTGCTGGTAAATTTCAAAGCGGGATGAATAGAATCTATATGCTTCTGACTCTCAATAATCATGCTAATCCCCAGAAAAACTATCAAAATGCACAAATATTTGTGCAATTCAGAGGAATTATTCTTTATAATCGTAACGAAATTAGTGATATTGCCAAAGAAAATGAGCGAGACTATAATTCGAGCGAGAGTACCTTATATAAAATTCTCTCTCAATCTACAGAATCAAATTTATTAACCCTAGAAACCCTATTAGAAGAACGAGATAAAATCGTCGTTAGGTTTATCCAAAATCCCAATCAAACTCAAAATTATATCACCATAAAACTAGAAGATTTACTCTGAATAATGGACTGGCGATAAAGTATATCAGGATGGATATTTTTTTACCGTTGAAAAGAGTTAATTAGATTTAATTTACTGATCCAATTAAAATCATCAATATTGCGAGTTACAATTGTTAAATTATAAACGAAAGCTGTTCCTGCAATAATGGCATCTCCTAAGGACATCTTTCTGATTTGTTTTAAAGTTACTGCTTGTAAAAAATTCTTCAAAATAGACTTTATCCTGATGAGTTAACCGATGGTAGCCTAAAACTTCCAGATAAGATAAAGCAGATACATAAGGAGAATTTTCTGCAATAAACTCCCTGAGAAACTCATTTTCCAATTGAGCGGCATAGATAATAATATTGCTATCTAATAACATGATTTAATCCCGATTAGGAAGAGAGCGATCGCAACGATTTTGTTGTTGCCACTGTTGGGTATCAACAGCAGTAAAAGTATTATTGTTAGCAATTTTTTTCAAAGCATTGGCCATTTTTTGACCGTTAGATCGATTTTCACCAATGATATTTTCTTCTAATAATGTAATATAAACATTAACAGGATATTCGGAGTTGATTTCAGGGGTTTCATTAAGCCATTGAAGGGTATTATTTTTCAAAATTGCTTTAAAGGTTTTTAGCATAGTTTTCTCCACCCTTAAATGATACAGGATAAATGATTCAGACTAGCCCTAACCCAATTTTAACACAAGACCAACCCAACAAACTGCCTTGCCTCAATCTTTTAAATTAACGTCTTTGGATCATTTCATAATCAAAAGTTCATTACCAGAGCGAAAAATTACGCAAAATGGTGATAGTCACTTTACCTGTTTTTAAGGCAGGCTAATTTATCGGCGATGACTGGGTGAAAATTAATCATTAAATCAATTTATCACAAGCAATCGAGGGTTTTACTATCGCGTTAATGTAACTTAAAAAACTAGCTTTAGCTTTATTTTAGCTCTTGGAAATAAAATTAAGATAAAGTGTACTAGAATAGATAATTTCTTCGTTTGAAAAAAACGCATTCAATCATCTATTTTAATAAATGTTCTATTTCTTCATCTGTAAAACCAAATTGTCTAAAAATTCGTAAAACATAAGCAGGGGACATTTCTTTTGCACCTATATCAATAGGAACGATTCGACGTTGATTATACAATACTCTACAATATAAACGAGGATCACCTTTTCCTTCTCGATAAAATTGACAGCCTCCTTTTTCAAGAATTTTGATTAGTGCTTTGGGTTTAAGAGAAGGAATATTTTTAGGCATAAACTTTTCTGAGTTCGTAAGTTTCGGGAGTTTCAGAATCTCCCACATTTAAAAATTCATGAAGTTCGTCTATAGGAATAGGACTGGTATATATATTGGCTTGATCATGATAAATCTCCCAAAAAGATTCAATCGCTTCTTTTAGTTTCTCAATAGCTTTTTCCTGAGTTTCTCCTTGTCCAACTAATCCATTTTCAAGACATAATGAAACCCAATAATTTGCACTTTTTCTCAGAATAACGGTATAAAAGTTCATGATGATTGTTCCGTTGAAATTTTAATCGGGGATTAGAATTTACTCCAGCTTAATTTTAACGCAAAATCAACCCAACAAACTGCCCTTATCTCAATCTTTTAAATTATAGACAACAAATAAGGTGCATTAACAAAGTATAATGCACCCGATCAGAAAAGCGATCGCACTAATAAAGATATTCCTCTTTATCAGTTTCAATGACACAATTAGAAGTAGGATAAGCAACACAAAGCAATACATAACCATCGTCTATTTGATCATCATCTAAAAAAGATTGATCTGATTGATCTACACTACCAGAAACGATCTTACCAGCACAGGAACTACAAGCTCCCGCACGACAATCAGAAGTAATATCTAGTCCGTATTCTTCAGCTACATCAAGAATATACTCATCAGCAGGAACTTCAATTGTCTCTTTTCCATCAGGAGTAATTAAAGTTACATTATAGTAACCCAGACGAGAATTATTAGTTGATGCTCTTGAATTGGATACATTCTCTTCGGTTTTTTTATTTAGTTCTTCTTCAAAAGCATCAAACTCTCTACGGATTTCATTGATTTTATATTGTTTCTCTCGCTCACGATGTCTTTGATAGTCTTCAATTTTTTCCCTTACTTCTTTTGCAACTTTAGGAGCTTCTTTTATCGCATGTTTAAGCCCTTCTCTTGCTAAGTGATTCAGTGCGTGTGTCAACCAATCGCTCATTTTCAAAGTCCTCCTGTAATAAAAAGTGTTGAAAACTTAACTTGATGTAAAATTTAACAAAGTAGTTCTTACTAACACCGGTAAGGTGGAGAAATAGGCACACCATTTTGATAGTTTTGGCATACTCTATAATACCATCCATCAGGCATTAACACAAAGTAAAAATGTGTATATGGTTGACCAGACTGTAACATTCTACGTCCTTCTTGTTCTCCAACTGCTTTAAAAACACCTCCTACTAATCCTCCAATTGCTGAATTTACTACTGTTCCCACATTTATTATTTGACGAGGAGAATATCGTTGAGCTTTAATTGGACTAATCCCAATATTGATGAATGCAAACATTATTGAGAGCCAAGTAATAAAACGAAAATAAGTTAATGATTTAGTTGTTGTTTTCATAATTAATACCCACAATTACGAATGTTCAAAAATAACTCCTTGTAAGGATACCAACTGGCACTTTTACCTACCCCCCCGAATACTTGATACCAACTTGACTTAAAATCTGAGTAACTTTACTCGCGTCATAACTGGGGACTTCTATCTGATCCCCTGAAATTGAGGCATTTGAACCCAATGAACCGACGATTTTTGCCTTAGCTTCTGATTTTTTAGAATCGAGCGCATATTTGTCTAAAACGAACTTAGTCATGTCAATCCTCTGTTAATTGTTTAGTAGTTCTTAGCGATGAATGTATTTAGATCAAAATTCAAAGTATTAGCGATGGCATGAAGCATCCACTTTTCGCCTTCGCTCATGTGACCGTCAGAGGCAACAAGTTGGATTGCAAATTTCATCAATGTAGTGCGTTCCATTGCCGAACTGGAGTTTTTAAAGCTGGTTACAGCCGTTCCCAATTCTTCAACTATCCCATCTGATGTAAGGTTATCAATGGAATCAATCACTTCTGATGGTGTGAAAGAAATACCATCATAATTACTATTCAAAAAGCTAACAATGATTTGCACTTCAGATTGAGAGACTTCACCATCAGCACAGGATAGTATGTAAAGAATTTCAAAAGCAGATTGAAACTTATCCATCGTTCATCCTTGTTACTTGCAACTAAAACGAAACTTCGTCATAAAATACCTACGTTAAACTGAGACATAAGCAATAATACTTAGAACTAGCGTCGCTGAGTTAGATATGGTTAGTTTTAGGTCTGTTTTGCTTAACTACATTCCATCATGCCAAACGCTTCCAAAAACTGACAACCCCTAAACATCGGATTTTATCGGGAGTTTTGTCGGGTAAATTTTTATGAAAATTGGAAAAAGTGGGATTTAGTTGGGCTATAATACCCAAAAGTCTTTTGCTGTGTCGATTGTATGAATATCACGGAAGTCTTACAACTGATTGACGAACGCCTTATTGAGCGAGATAAAAAGCCGCTAAATACTATCCAGAAGGCTATTTTTGAAGGGAGTTGGCAAGGACAGAGTTATCAAGAAATAGGTAACGAATATCACCGCAGTGAGAGTCATATTAGAGAGGAAGGCGCTAAATTATGGAAGCTTTTATCAGAGGTTTTAGAAAAAGATATAAAAAAATCTACTTCCCGTTCTGTCTTAGAAAGAGTTTACATTAAATCTTCAGAAAATTCTTGTGTAATTTATAATGTCAATAGTAATCATAACCAATTCTGTCCTACAGAAAATACAAGATTGTCTAACGAAAATGACTTAAATAGTAATAATAACTCTCAATATTCTCAAACATATCATGATCTAACCCTTGCTCCTCAAATTATTGACTTTTACGATCGAGAAAATGAACTGGCAACAATCTCGAACTGGGTGTTTAAGCAAAATACTCGCTTAATTGCCGTTTTGGGATTATGGGGAATAGGAAAAACCACCCTAGTTAAACGATTTATTGATCTCAATTTAGAACAATTTGAAGTGGTGATTTGGAAAAGTTTAAAATTTCCTAAGTCTTTAGATTTATGGCTAAATGATTTATTGAATACTTGCCAAAAAGAACCGAAAGAAAGCACCGATAATAAAATCCAGCAATTGTTAGAAGTTCTAAGCAATCATAAATGTTTAATCGTCTTAGATGATTTTCATAATCTTTTTGCTGTTGGTCAAATGGCGGGTAATTATCAACCTGAATATAGTAGTTATCAACATTTTTTAAAACTGATTGCAGAAATCCAACACCAGAGCCATTTTATTCTCATTAGTCAAGAAAAATCTGCGGAAATGAACTATCTTAATCAAGAAAATTCTCCCATTCAATGCTTAGAATTATCAGGATTTGAAGCGATTGATTTTCTTGAAAATAAAGGTTTACAAGATGGGGAAAGATGGTTAGAATTAATTCAATTATACGAAGGTAATCCTTTTTATTTAACTGATATTGCCGTTTTGATTAAAGATGTTTTTGATGGCAAGGTTAACGATTTCTTGGCAGAAAATAGCTTAGTTATTACAAAAAAAATGCAGTCTCATTTAAAACAAATTTTTGGTCGCTGTTCTCCCCTTGCCCAACAAATCGCCTTAGAATTAAGTAAAGTTGATCAACCTTTATCTAGAGAGGAGTTAAAAAATAACCTAGATTTATCTGCTAGTGATTTAATCAATGGTTTACAATCCTTGCAACAACGTTATTTAATTCAAAGGGAGCAAAACCGATTTCAATTATCATCTATTTTTAAAGCGTATATCAAAAGCGATTGATTGTAATATTTTTTAGAGGAGATCGAGTCCGAAAAAGAACCCTTCCAACCTCTTAAACTGATTGGTAACAATTAGAGGCAATCAGCGATATTGATAGCGATGTGTGAGATTATTCTTGAGATAATAAATGGCTGGTTATAATTAAATTAAAAATGGATTTTAGGTTTGATCCCCCCTGCCCCCCTTGATAAGGGGGGTGCCGGTAGGCGGGGGGATATCCCTTGATAAGGGGTAGGGTTGATTCATTTAAATTAAGTATAGCTGATTTTGAGTCAATAAATTTGATCGAGGATTCTCAAGTTTATCTTTTTCTAATCAAAAGAGTTAGTCATAATAACTAATCTTTAATCTTCTGCCAATATTTATTATGAATAGATTGATAAAGCCTGTTCCCAAGCCACTAAAAGCCTATCTCTCTTGAAATTGTCGAGAGTACATCCTGTTAATTTAGCTAATTTTTCTGCTTCTTACGTCGATAAAACTATCAGTTTTTCCCAACGTTCAGCTAAC
>NZ_JADBUZ010000127.1:0-9914 GCF_020245305.1 Microcystis sp. M20BS1
AGCAATTCTTTCTGATTTTGGGATCGATCGATGCAAAAATCTCGCCATAAATAATCGATCGGCAAAAGGTACTTTTAAAAACCAATCATAACGAAACTGTACCACATACTTACCGAATTTATGAAAGGCAGCAAAAGCCGCCTTGTCCCTGTGGAGAAACCCGGTTTCTTTGTCTATAGAGCGATCGCAATTAGCCCTAAACCAATCTAACAGGTAGGTTGACTGGCGCGATTAGTTTAAGTTTAGACATAATTGTGTTAATTATGTTTTTTTAATGCAGATGAATAGCTTGGCAATAAGGCTATCATCAATTATAATTAAAATCAATAAAAACAGATCAGCGATATTTGAGAATAATTGTAATTATGAAATTTGTGTTAAGTTCTCAAAATGTTTATGACTATTTAATCGACCAAAAAATCTGCGATCGCTCACAAGAAAATCCGGGAGTAGAGCAGATTCAGGCTAAAAATTTTAACTTATTAGTGACTTTACCAGAGGGGCGAAAGTTACTGGTTAAACAAGAACAATTTATTAATTTAGAAAAGGAAACGGTGGGTGAGTTTTTTGGGGAATGGCGAATCCCCAAATTTCTAGAGAACTTTCCTGAAATTGACCATTGGCGTAGTTTTCTGCCAGAATTACTGCTCCACGATGCTGATAACTCAATTTTAGTTTCTACTTATCTGGATAATTATCAGGATTTAGCAGAGTTTTATTCTAAAGAGAATCTCTTTCCGGCTCAGGTTGCTACTCAAATCGGCAGTTGTTTGGCGACAATTCACCGTGATACCTGGAATCAGAGTATTTATCGGGAATTTTTTGTCAAAGAAGAGTTTGCTGGAAAACCGAAAGTATCTCCGCTATTATTAGAGAGTTTGGAAAGGATCGGTCCTGAAATTTTTGGTATGGCTCCGATGGATGGATTGAAATTTTTTGCACTTTATCAACGATATGATAGCTTAGGAGAAGCAGTTCATCGAGCCAGTGAAACTATTTCTCCTGTTTGTCTGACTCACAATGACATCAAGCTGAATAATATTCTTCTGAATCGAAACTGGGAAGATATTAATGGAAATGGGATCCGGTTGATTGATTGGGAAAGGTCTGATTGGGGAGATCCAGCATTTGATTTGGGAATGGCGATCGCTAGTTATTTACAAACCTGGTTGGGTAGCTTAGTGATTAGTAATTCTCTCAGTATTGAAGAATCTTTGCGACTAGCCACTACTCCCCTAGAATTACTGCAGCCATCTATCGGTGGGTTAACTTTAGCTTATTTAGAAACTTTCCCAGAAATCTTAGAATATCGTCCTGATTTCTTAAAGCAAGTAGTCCAGTTGGCTGGTTTTTCTTTAATTATTGCAATTTTAGCAATGGTTCAGTATCAAAAAATCTTTAATAATACTGGAATTGCTATGCTTCAGGTAGCCAAGGCTTTGTTATGTCGTCCTGAATCATCAATGCCTACGATTTTTGGGGCTACTGCTACTCAGTTAAATCAGATTAATTCTTCTGTTGTTGGCCAAGTTTAATATCGTTGAGTATCTTGAAAAATTATGTCATTACTTAATTCTCAATTCCATCATTTAGCCCCTGAGGTTAGAGGTCGGTTAAAGGAAGTTTTGCTAGATATTGTTGAAAATCTCGAAATTTCCGCTGATTTTTCGATTCGTCATCCTGATTATCAACCCTGGGAACTGCCTGCTGAGATGTTGTCTCGGATTCAGGCTTTACCGAAGGAAATACAGGATAAATATATGAGTTTACAGTTGAGGAGTTTTCTTTATGGCATTTATTATAATGGGTCGATGCAAGCATCGCAAGCATTAGGTTCTGAGAATAAGGGTCAGCAATTAGATTTGGAGAATAATAGTTTTGCTGGCGTATCTATGGATTTTTATGGGCAGTTAGAGGAAGCGAATAAGGGTGAGGGTTATTTTGATTCGGGTTGGTCGGTTTTGAGAGAAGAAACCGATGGCAGTTTGGCTGTAACTAAGGGCGGTTTGCGGTTACATATCCAACGGGACAAGCATCTTCAAGAGTCTGAAAAAGCGGCGGCTGTGGGGGATGTTGTGTCAATTTTGATGCCTAAGAATTTGGTGCAAAATGGCTTTTATATGGCGGTGGGTAATGCCGGTTTACAGAGAGAGGAAGCGATGGTGCGGCTCTATTTTAATGTTACTCCCGAAGGCGCGGTGGCTGTGATGACTGGGTTGACTGAAAGGTTAAATGAGAGGGGGATTCCTTTTAGTTTTAAGGCTTTATATAATCCAGTTGATTATCAACGATATGATGCTGGGGTGCTTTATTTTGGCAAAACAGATTATGAGTTGGTGAGGCAGGTTGTGGCTAATGTTTATCAGCAGAATCAGTCTGTTTTTAAGCCTGAAATACCTTTATTTACTCTGGAGTTAGCACCGGGATTGGGGTTAGCGGAGGAACCGGACAAAAAGTTTGGCAGTGAGGAAAGTTTTGGGATGAATCGCTGTCAGATTATAGCCAATGGGTTGTTGATGGCTTGGCAACAGGAGGACAATTCTGCGGCGGGTCGGATTGCTGCTATTTCTGAGCAGTTTTCTGGGTTGGGGATTGATTGGCAGCGTCCTTATTTGAATGCTGATTCTGAGGATGTTTATCAGGGATTAGAGTTGGCAAGCTGATGCTAAGAGAAAATCAGAAACCGGGTTTTTACTATTTTCCTGAGTTATTCTGGGTAAAGCATAGAAAAAACCCCGGTTTCTTTCTTGGCGCAGAACTCGGAGACTCAGAAACCGGGTTTCTTTTTCGGGTAAAATAGGCTTATCGCCTTGCTTTTACTCTGGTTGGCAAAAGCGACCTGTGACTCGCTCATATTCATCTTCCAGTAACCACATAAGACTTTCTTCGTAAGTATCGCTGGTAAAGATAGATTGATAGTTTTGTGCGGGATTTTGAATCGAGAATTTACCGGATTGTTCTTTAACTAACATCAGAATATAGGGGGGTGAAAGCCAAGGATCTACCCAGATTTCGGCAAATTCCCATTGTGTTTTTTCTGTTGGCATAATTTGCGTTTTTGCGTTTTCAGGATTTTGTGGTGCGCGGTCTGGTACGAGGTATGACATGATATTTTCCTGTGCTTTTTTTTATTTTTATTTCTCCATAGTGGAGAGGGATTCTCGTTCCATCTAATTTTAGGATATACCCAATTGGTTCGGCAAAAAATAATCCATAGCGTTCGTATTTGTCTTCTGAATCTGCTGCTCCCGTTCTCTCTCCTCTTTGCTTAATTTCCTCTGCCACTCTCTCCATTGTCTGGCGATTGTTAAACAAATAGACGATTCCTTCGATTTCCAGTTCTCTTTGGGATTTTTCGGTTTCGGGTAAATGTTTGTCAATCAGACTGGTTCGGTTTTCTAGATATATTTCTCTGTTAATACCACTCATGTGATTTGTTTAACTAGCCATCTTACTATAACAAAAAGCGGTAAGGGTCGCTATGCCGTCAGGCTTATCGCCTATCTTAAAATAAAGTAGCGATCGGCCCATCGCTAAGGTTTAGTCTCATTAGGGCATAGGGCTATTTTTTTGACCCGCCACCACCCGAACCCAGGGGAGAGATATAAAAAAGACATAATTGTGCTAGTTCTGTCTCAAAAACAAAGCTCGGTGATACGAAATAATGGGAATTTGCGGTCATAATCTACATGAAATTACGGTGTTTTGGTCGGTGAATTTGAGACATAATTGTGCTAGTTAGATGAACCTTAAAGTTGCTCAAGCTATTGTCATTATTTGAGAGTTAGGCAACAATAAGAATCATAGGGAAAGGAAGAGCATAATTAATCTGATTACCTCAAAGTAAAACTTATTCCAAGAGGAAACGAAAATGGCTAATATTACTATTTCTGACTTACGTCCTGCTGGTGCAGATTTGTTCTCGGATTCTGAAAGTTATATGCATGAATTGACCGATTCGGAAACGCTTGGTACATTAGGTGGCGGTGGTTCTGCCAGTATTTGTTGGGAAGGTAAAACAACCAGATGGCGCTCTATCACTATTTGTTGGAATTAGAAAAACTCCAGGTTCTTGTTAAGAAACTAGCCCAGTTTTTACTAAAATATCTCTATCATCCAGTTAGGTTGACCTGACTGGATGATATTCGTGTTAGTGCTATTCATCCCAAATTGCTGACAACTGACACTGACTCAATTTGATTGATAATCCACTCGCCAAACAACTCTGAAACAATTTGATAGCGTAACTTATTATCTAACTCGGCCTGAAGGATCTCCTCCACCAAAATCAAATGCACTCCCTTAGAAGTCACAATCGGTTTAAGAACTTCTGGTGGTGTCACCGCAAAAACAGCCGCAGAAATCTCTGGTTTCAAATCCTTACGAGACAATATTCCCCGATATCCTCCTTGGCGACGCAATTCTACATCCTGAATATATTGGTGAGTCACATCATAGAAACTCATTTCCCCTTCCTGAATAGAATAAAATAATTCCATCGCTAAATCTTCGTCTTCTAACACCACTTCATACATCACTACCCCAGCATAATCTAATTGATTTTCATAAAAGTAAGGCTCAACTTTTTCGGCAAATAGATGAGTCATCAACTTTTCGGAAATAACGGTGATGTAGGCAATTTCTTCTAAATCATCAACAGACAAATGGTGTTTCTCTAGCCAAGCAAAAGTTTCTTGTACGCCACGAAGTTTCTGAAGAAGTCTAAGAGTATCCGCCGCTTGCTGAAGTTCCTCATTATCCACAGTTATCCCGGCTTCCGTAGCTGCATCAGTAATAATCTGACGACTAACAATGGACTGGATTAAATCGGGTATTTGAAGAGATAGCTTAACTTGTTTCAGAATATCTTCAGCAGTAATGGTAATAGATTGTGACATGATTAATTTTTCCTGAAAAAACTACAACATCGAGAGATTGCCAAAAAGTTTTTACAATTCTAAACCTCCTTTTTGTAACTTCTTGAATGGGTCAAGAATAAAATCAATAATGCGACGCTGACGCACCACCACCTCAGCGGTAGCCGTATCTCCCGGACGTAATGGAATACAGTCATTAGCACTAGGAATACAAGTTTGATTTAAATGAATTTCTAGTTCATAAATTGCTACTCGTCCCTGAGATGTTTCTTGCATTTTGGTGGTTGGGGAAATTTTAATTAAACTTCCATCAACTACGCCATAGTCCTGAAAAGGATAAGCATCAAACTTCATCTTAACCGCCATTCCTTTCTGTAATGAACCACTTTGTGTAGTGGCCATTTCTGCTTTCAATAAAATATCCGCTTTTTGGGGCGCTATTTCTACAATCATTCCTCCTTGTTGTACCACATCTCCCACCCCAGTAATCGGCAAACTAAAAATAGTGCCTCCTTCTTGGGCTCTAACAATCCGTTTCTCTAACTCAAACTTCAAAGAATCAATTTCTTTCTTTGTTTGCGTCACCTCAGATTTAATACTACTGATTTGGCTATCCAAACTTTTTAGCTGTTCTTTAATTTTAGACAGAGCAATTTCCCCCGCATGAGTAAGGGTTTGAACACTATTCTCTTGCTCGGCTAAACGCAACTTCGCTTGCTCAATGTCCGCTTCCCCTTGATTAACAATTCTCTCATAAATCCTCTTTTGTTCGATTAATCGTAACTCCGCTTGCTCAATATCCGCCTTCCCTTGATTAACAATTCTCTCATAACTGCTTTTCTGCTCTTCTAATCGCAGTCTGGCTTGCTCAATATCTGCTTGACTTTGCTTCCAAATACTTTGTCTTTCATCGGCGATATTTTCCTGTTCAACGACCCGAACTTCCGCTATCACCCCATTATGGAAAAGATTCTGGTAACGTTCGACTTCCCTCAAGGCTTTTTGTAAGCGCAATTCTGCTAAATTATAAGCGGTGTTGCTATCCTCTAACTGTTGTTTGGCTTGGGCAACTTGAGTCAGTTTCTCTTCTCTTTGTAAATTTAAGGTTCTTCTGAGTGCTGCCAGATTTTGCTCCGCTTGAGCAATTTGAGTCAGTTTTTCCTGTTCTTGCAAATTGTATGTTGTCTTAAGAGACTGAAAGGTTTGTCGAGCTTGTTCTACCTGAGATAGTTTCTCTAATTGTTGGGACTGATTTTGCCGTTCTTGGGTACGCAGTTCGGTTTCTAGCTGATTTTTTTGTTGCTTTAGTGCATTCAGCCGATTATTTTGACTTTGTAGTTGAATTTGCAGTTGGGTAATTCGCTCACGAATAGGGAGACTGTCCAGTTCCATTAAAATATCCCCAGCTTTTACCATGTCTCCTTCTTCAATATTTAGCATTTCAACTTTAGCCGTTTGGGAATTAAGAGCCGCAGATGTATAGGTTAAATTTAGCTTTTGCTTAATTGTACCACCTTGCGGTTCTAACCGTCCCCTAGCACTACCCGTTTCATCTACCCGAGACAACATTCCCCAGGGCAAAGCGATCGCCACAAAAACGATTAAAAAATAGAGCAGTCCTCGCGTCCACCGCTGAGGTAACGCATCCAACAGTTCCTTTGTGGCAAAAGACCAATCCGCCGAAGAATTTAGGTTACTTCCTGGTAGATTTTGGTCGCTTTTACGACCATTTAAGTCTGCTTGGTTAATCTCATTAAACTGGGTCATAATTTATGAAAATCTTGCTCAGATTTATGAACATTAGTTAAGTTGCTGGTGATTTAAATAGTAGTAATGCCCTTTTTTTGCCATTAACTGCTCGTGATTTCCTTGCTCTATTAATACTCCTCTATCTAAAACTAAAATTATATGAGCATTTCTAACGGTAGATAAGCGATGGGCAATAATTAATGTAGTACGTCCCTTAAGAATTCTATTCAAATTAGTCTGAATAATTCGCTCCGACTCCACATCTAAGTGGGAAGTTGCCTCATCAAAAATCAATAGACGAGGATTGCCTAATAACGCCCTAGCGATGGCTAATCTTTGCCGTTGACCACCAGACAATAACCCTCCACCTTCACCAATCTGGGTTTCATAACTCATCGGTAACTTTTGAATAAACTCGTCAGCACCTGCTAATTGAGCGGCTTCGATAATTTCCGCCTGAGTTGCAGAAGGTCGCGCTAGGGTCAAGTTGTCCCGAATTGTGCCACCAAATAAAAAAGTATCCTGGTCAACAACACCAACCCTTTGACGCAAAGAAGATAAAGAAATGCTAGTTATGTCATGACCATCAATGAAAATCTTCCCATCTGTAGGGGTATATAGCCCCAAAACTAGCTTAGAAATAGTAGTTTTTCCTGAACCAGAACGCCCCACTAAAGCTACAGTCTGTCCGGCTTTGATTTCAAAGCTGAGATTCTCTAAAACATTAGTTTCGCTTTCTGGGTGGTAACGAAATGTCACCTTGTCAAAAATAATATCTCCTCGTAAATCTGTTAAATAATAACGAGCGTGAGATTGCAAATCTTCCTCTGGTTCGGTATCAATCACATCATTAATTCGCTCCACTGCAATAATTACCTCCTGTAACTCATTCCATAGAACCGTTAACCGCTGAAAAGGGTTTATTACATTGGCAATTAACATATTAAAAGCCACCAACTGCCCGATGGTTAATTCTCCTTGAATCACTAACCAAGCCCCAAACCAAAGCAGCCCAGTGGTCACTAAAGATTCAATGGTTAAGCTAAATACTTGGAGTCGGTTGCTAATAATCTGCCCAGAAAAGTTTTTGCGAATTGACTTGTTGAGAAACTCCTCCCAACGCCAGCGCACTACTTGCTCAATTGCCAGAGATTTGACCGTGCGTACACCAGTCAAAGATTGGATTAAATAACCACTTTCTTCCGCTAAGGCCGCAAATATTTCTCTGGATATCTTTTGTAGGAAAGGAGTAGCAATGATAGCAAGCAGGAAAAAAGGTGGCACAATGACTAATGCCAGTAAAGCCATTTTCCAGCTATACCAGAACATAAGTCCCACATAGATAAAGACCGTGAGTAAATCTAATACAATAGATAGGGCTTCACCCGTTAGAAATCTCTCAATCTTGCGGTTTTCCTGCAGCCTGGCCATGATATCCCCCACATAGCGAAACTCAAAAAAACGCAGGGGTAATCGGAAAGTGTGGGTAATAAATCCCACAATCATGGCTAAATTTACTTTGTTGGCAGTGTGGTCGAGGAGATATTGTCGTAATCCGGTCAAAGCAACCCGAAATAAACCAAAAATGACTAACCCTAATCCCACAGCCGTTAAGGTTAATGTACTGCCTTGAACAACTACCCGGTCGAGGAGTAACTGAGTAAATAGTGGGGTAACTAATCCGAAAATTTGAATGACTAAGGAAGCAATAAATACTTCTAGTAATACTTGACCGTGAGGACTGGCTAAATTAAAAAATTGCCAAAATGGGGTAGTATGATTTTTGAGTTCCTTGATTAAAGCTGTCGGTTGTAGGAGTAGTGTATAACCCTGCCAACCTGTTTTAAATTCTGGATATGTTAAACTCCGTTGACCAATAGCAGGGTCAGCAACAATGACTTGATTGCGAGTGATTTCATAAACGACAATATAATGATTACCTTCCCAGTGAGCGATTGCGGGTAATTTTTGTTTAGCCAGTTGGTCAATACTGGCTTTAACTGGTCTAGTGGAAAATCCGATACTTTCCGCCGCAGCGGATAGTCCTCGCAAAGAAGCTCCATTGGCATCTACATTAGCAATATCTCGAATGCGGTTGACACTAAACTTTTTGCCCCAATAACGGGCAACCATTACTAAACAAGCAGCACCACAGTCAGAACCACTTTGTTGCTCAAAAAAAGGATAGCGTCTAGTAATATGCTGCCATAGATGAGTAACGCGCTGAGTGGGGCTAGGGAAATAAGCCTTGTTAACTTTTTGCTTGTGGGTTTTTAGATATATTTCATCTTTGATTGTGCTAATTCCCGCAATTAGTTCCTGGTCGTCGTTTACGGATAAATCTAGTTGAGTATTGATGGAAAATTTACTTTTTTGTTCATTATCTTTAGCGGTAGCTAAATTGTACAAATACTCCTTAAATCGGGAATTTTTATGAATGATAGAGCGCAAAACTTTACCAGGAATATAACATAGCTCTGCTTGAGGCGAAACCCTGACAGCATAATCTAAAAAACCGGCTTCAGGAAACAAAGTACATTCCCTAAATAGTTGAGCCGGATGCAGGGTGCTAATTAAGTCCAGGCTACTGTTAACCAGTCTTACTTTGCCAGCGACCAAAATATATAAGCCATCGGATGCTGAGATACTTTCCAACAACAAACCGGGGTTAGGTTTTGAAAATTCAGCCGACTCAACTAAACTGGCTAAATCCTCTTCTGATAAAAATTGACCGATTAGACCAGATAGATATTCTTTGGTAGTCATTTCTCCCTCGATAGTGTTGCAAACACTTAATAGCACTTAATAGATTTTTCATGATGATTAAGAAAATGCCACCTCCTCTGGAATGTCCCTAATCACAATGCCGCTTTTACTGGATTTTTTCGGCTCATTTTTTTCAAGGTTATTCGATTTTGGTCTGGTAGATAAACCCATTTGTTTGAGTAGTCTGTTGATATGGCGATCGCTGATTTTAATTCCTAATTCTGCGCTCAGGTGCTCGCTGAGTTTCTTAGCAGTCCATCGGGAAGCCGAATAACTAAAATCACGGTGAGGGACTTTAACTTCTCTAGGGCTTTGACTGACTAACTTCCTCAAACGCTGCAAGCATTCCTCGTCTACAGTTTGAGGTCTGCCAATTGGGCCACTATTCCACTGGTGAGCCTGACCAGACTTGGCGAGGGTTATCCAATGGCGTGCTGTACTATGGGAACAGCCCAACTCTTGGCAAATTTGGGTTTGGGTTTTACCCTCATCTGCCAGCAGCATAATTTGAATTCGTTGAAA
>NZ_JADBUZ010000128.1:0-13029 GCF_020245305.1 Microcystis sp. M20BS1
ACTCAGGTCCGCCCCACTCAGGATAGCCCCACTCAGATTAGCCCAACTCAGATCAGCCTTAATCAGGATAGCCCCACTCAGGTCCGCTTCACTCAGAATAGCGTCACTTAGTTTAGCTTCTCTCAGGTCCGCCCCACTCAGGTCCGCCCCACTCAGGTCCGCCCCACTCAGGATAGCCCCACTCAGATCAGCCTTAATCAGGTCAACCTTAATTAGGTCAGCCCCACTTAAATCAACTTGTTGTAGAGTTGTCTTATCAATTGTTCCTTCTCGAATTGCCTTAATTAATTCAGCTTTTTCAATCTTTTGCATCTGTAGTGAACTCGACTTTAACTCTTGCATTTGTAGTGAACTCTGCTGCGGTTTAATGTTCATTGGTTTACTCCTGATTAATTACAAGAACTGATTGTTAATTTTGCATTAATCCAATTTAGACAACAAAGCTAAAATTGTATTTAATGCAGTACCTTCTGGTGTATATCTTGCTACAGATGATATGGTTAATAGCTCTTCAAGCATCTGACCAAAAAATTCTAATTGCTCTTCTTTATCAGAAAAAGGAAAAACTAAATTACCGACTGTATCTGTTAACTTATTTGACATCAGTGGAATCTGATGTTCTGTGCGTGCGTGATAGTAAATTTTTTGGCTCATTGATTTTTTCCAACTCATTAGGGTGATTACAAAAAATCGTAAACAAAATAATTGACAACCTTGACCGCTTCTTTGATCTTTGGAATAAAATCAATGTCTAAACTAATAAAGATAAAAGGGTTTTCTGTTTTCCTTGTATTTTCTAGTTTATGGTAGTATGAAATATCTAACAGCAAAATATCCCCTGCTTTTAATATTAGCCTTTGAGTGTTTTTTCTGCGAACTAACAGATTATCTATTCGCTCATCCATACTCCTAAAAGTGGTGTCGCAATCTGTTTTTAAAAGTTTTTCTATTTTTTTATTATTTACTGATGATGCGTAAAGTTCATAATTGGCGCTTTCGACGACTAAAATAATTGAGTATTTTTTATCTTTATAAATGTCGTCGACGTGCCATTCTACTCCCAGAGTAGCCCATAAAGTATAAGAGTAATCGTACTCATTATAGAGAGGGTTTACATAATTATGTTTTGTAGGAAACTTATCAGTAAAACAAGAATCGGTTGCTATTTTGTTTAGCTTCTCTAGATTGTGATATTTACCCAGTTTATGCAAAGGTTTCATTTTTTTGTTTGATTAAGGATTACTAACTGATAACTGGTAATTGATTACCTACCAAATAAGAAAATGCGGAATAATTCTTCTTCAAGCATTAATTCCGTTTTAGAAGGGTCGGCTATATCAAATTACCTCTTGTGTGTTTGTTTACTTGATCCTGTCTTACGATATTCTCCCAGAAATATCAACTATTTGAGAGAATTATCTAATAATTAACTTCTTGGGTGAACCCTCTCTCGCCTCATAACCCACACATAGTTTTAGTTAGTGCGTGCCTGCCTAATACCTGCCTAATCCTGTATGTGTAAATTATAATCAACGATGTCTCTCATGAGCCCACCAATTACTTTAGTAATCCCGGATTCGGGTCAGACCAGTCTAATAATAACGGATACGCCCAGCGACCTCATCGCCGTAGGTGGAGGTAATCTATCAGAGGCTGCTAGTGCTATTGGTATACGCGACAAGATAGGTAGTCTTCAGGGAGAACAGCGTCTAAGTGCGTTAGTGCTTAAGGATGTTCCTCCTGGATTTCCTGGCCCGCCTGGTCCGCCTCTATTAATTAAAGGTAATCTTAATTCTATAGGCGATTTGCCTACTAACCCCTCTATAGGACATGGTTATTTAATTCAAGGTATTCTTTACACTTGGTCGGGTATAGCGTGGATTAATGGCGGGCAACTACAGGGCCCTATTGGGCTATCCGCTTATCAAGTGGCTTTGGACAATGGTTTTATTGGCACGGAGCAAGAGTGGCTTGATAGCCTAAAGCCTCAATGGAGTGTTATTCACTGGTAAGAAAAAATGTCAAGTATTTTTAGGTCCTCTAAGCTGACTGCGGTCCCGTCTTTACCTTGCAATCCGAATGAAGTATTCATTATAGCCCCCCCTGGTACGACTGAGTACTTTGAAATATATGTCAGTAATAGCGCTGGTTCGAGCCTACGGAGACTCTTAACGAACGCTGACATTCAAGAACTGATTGATAGTTCTATTGCAGACATTGGGGGGGAGACGCTAGTTGTTGACAACATAGCAGCAAGAAATGCTCTAACACTTACAAAGAACACTCAGGTATTAGTCTTGGATGCTACTGGGGATAGCACTGTGGCATCGGGGGCGGCTACCTATATTTATCGAGTCTCCAACACTTCCTTTTATAAGATAAGCGAAGCAGAGTCGTTTGATGTTGTCTTGCAGTGGGCTAATATTCAAGGTAGGCCTGTCAGCTCTACCACGGCTATTGACACCGCAGTAACTAACAGTCACACTCACACCAATAAGTCTCAGCTCGATAAGATAGGGCAAAACACTGATGGATTCTTAACTTATAATAATGCCCTTCCTGTAATAGGTTGGGAGGAGGTTCAGTGGTAACAATTTTTCACCCTCAAAAAGTAACAGGAGGCCTGCCCGCTACTCTTACACCTAATGCTATCTACTTTGTCAGGGTAGGAGCTGGGTTTACGATTTACGCGTCAGACGCCACGGGAAGCGTAGCTTATCCTATAAATCAGGAGGGTGGGGGCGGCGGCTCTTCTACAGAAATTACCTCTCTGGCTACTTACGAGTACCTCCTAGCTATAGGATTAGGATAATAAATGGCACTAAATAACGCTACTTTTTCAGGACTGACGACATCCTTTCAGGATGTGTACGTCCCTCCTAGCGGTGTATCAGTCGTATCTATCTTCTCAGTTCTTTGTTGCAATAGGGCGTCGACGGCAACCGATTTAAACCTGGTTTTAACTAATAGCGAAAACGTGACTTTGTGCTTCATTAGCTTTACAATACCTATCCCAGTTGGTTCCAGTTTTGTTCCTATTTCTAGCCCTATTATCGTCAAGCCGAATCAGAAGTTAAGGGCTTCAGCTTCTGCCCCTAATGTAATAGATATGTTAATAGGTTGTACGGAGTTTTTATGACACGTGAAGGTGGCTTCATGGGCTCTCAACCCCTTTGGGATGGAGCCAATAGACCGGGGAATTGGAGTGTTCTTGACGTTTACAATCGACAAAGACGAAGCTTCTGGATTCGATCCAGTGATCCTTTTGTCAATAGTGTTGTTTGCGATCTTCGATTTGATGGCGCAAACAATGGAACCGTGTTTACTGACAGTGGTCCACTGTTACTACCAGTTTCGCGACTGGGAACCACGAATGTAATAACGAGTACCACTCGATCTAAATACGGGACTGCTTCCGGCTTGTTTCCTAATACAAACGGGTATTTAAGTGTCAATCATCCTAGTCTGGCATTGGGAACTGGGAATTTTACTATTGAGATGTGGTTATTTGCTGCCACATCTCGCGGGA
This sequence comes from Microcystis sp. M20BS1, assembly GCF_020245305.1. Lineage (NCBI taxonomy): Bacteria > Bacillati > Cyanobacteriota > Cyanophyceae > Chroococcales > Microcystaceae > Microcystis > Microcystis sp. M20BS1. The sequence goes on from NZ_JADBUZ010000128.1 coordinate 3,530, forward strand.
ATAATGGAATTTTATCACTTGGGACAAGTGATAGCACTTTTACTGTTATTTTACTTGCTTCTAATAATTTGTTAAGCGGGGTTGGTTATAGTAATGTAGTGGCACTTCCTATCGGTAGTTGGTTTCACATTGCTTACGTTCGTCAGGGCACCGGAACCAACCAATCAAGAGTATATTTAAATGGAGTCTTGATCAACCAATCTACTAATGCCTCTAATTATACTCAAACCTTTTATAATATTGGAATTTATTTCTCTACAAATTTTTGCTGGGGCGCCAATATCGACAATTTTAGAGTGACTAAGGCTGTCCGGTACCTAACAAATTTCAATCCCGAAACTGACACTTATATGAGCTAATTGAACTATGACTATTCTGTATTCCTTAAGAGGGCAATACCCTCAACAACTCCCAGATAGAATTCTTCTCAGTGATGGGTTCTCCCGTACTGGGGGAAATTACACCGCTGAAGAGATAGCCGATGCCGGCTATTTTGAAATCGAAGAACCGGATTATGACCCAACTACTCATCAATTAAACTGGAACGGATTGGAATTTAGTTTAGAATTAATTCCCCCTTCTACTCCTACTCCTGATTGGGTAGAATTTGCCCGGCTAATATTAGTAGATGCCGAGTTCAACCAATTCTATCAGCAATTGCTTCCTTTAAATCCATTACTTGCAGGCTCTCTGCAAGTAGCTCTATCTCAAGCAAGTCTGGGACGGGCAGAATCTTTTGCAATGGTTTGGGGTCTGGCCACTCCTAACATTGCGCCGGAGCATAAAAGTCAATGGGCTGGGTATGCTCAGATCTGTAACCTACCTAGTCACTTTATTGATATTCTAATCTCTTGAGAGAGTGGCAAAATCTTGCCACTGATTAATTGACTTAGCGTATAGTTCCTCTCTTGAGTATCAGCAAATTATTCTAGAGAGGGATTATATTATTTATTTTTTCGAGTATTGACAAAATCTTTAAGAGCTTTAATAAACCCATCAAAAAAACTAATTGTATAAACCATAATAAAAGCAACAATTAGTACAAGTATTGTGAATACTACAATAGATAAAATAACATTAAGAATGATATTCATAATTAATAAGCGCAACTAGAGTGGTTATTTTTAAAGTTGTCTTTTCTTTTAAAAGAACAGTACATTTGTATGGCGCTGTCTTGATTTTCTTTAGTTTGTAGTAAAGAAAATAATAGATGCTCACTATTGTACTTAAAACTAATTTAAGTTTGATATAATACAGTAAAGCCAAGAGGTAATTATGTCGCTAAAAGCTTATGTTGTTTCTGACTCTAATGACAGTGTCGTAGTCACCAATATGACTGAATTGGAGGCTAAAGACGCTAAAATTAAGGCTTTAGAAGATAAAGTGTATGAGTTAAAGACTCATATTGAATCATTATATAGCGCGCTTGATAAAGCAGAAAGAAAAGCGTATACTGGATTAGGAGACTAGTGACACATTGATATTAACGGTAATATATTAATAGCATACAAGCTAGCTTGTATGCTATTATAATTATTTGTAGATTATTAATTGATTTAATCTTTGGAGATTATTTGTGCTCAGAGAAAAACTTGCAGAATATGCCCATGAGGCTTGGTCGAGGTGGATGCGTTATCTCTTTTCAAAATCTACAGTAAATGATGACGGTTCTGTAACGATACCTGCATCACTGGTAAAGAGGTGGGCTAGACAGATGAATACTGATTACCCCATGCTTCCAGACAGCGAGCAGCAGAGTGATATTCTAGAAGCAGATAAAATGCTTAGTATAATGAATGCCAATCATACAGCCGCATAGAAAGATTGTATAGTAACTATTTGTTTAATTAATAGCACACAAGTCAATTTGTGTGCTATTAATAGTTGTGTGTTATTATTAGAATAATTACTTTAGGATTCAAATATGCCAGCTGCACTGCCAGATTTATCTACGGCCATACTTAAAGAGTACCCTAATTGCGCGGGCCCCATACTAGACCAATTAGTTCATTGGGTTGATGAATACCAACTCACCTGGGTACCTGATAGAGACGGTAAAGATGCTTACTTCTTAATGTCTGAAATAGCACAAAGACTCAAGATGTCATTTAGCAATGTCAAAAACTTATTTAACCCTATTGTGCGTACCTGGGCAGATAGACCTGGCCTACCTAAACCGCGTTTGATTAAACTAGATGCCTCAGCTATTAAACCATTTCAGAGAGCACTATGTACTTATTACGATGTCAATTACTATAATAATCACTTATGGGTATGTAATTGGACAGCGGCTTATGGGCGTATAGCCCTCCATAATAATATTAGGTTGGGCCCCGCTCTCTCTCGTGTAGAGGGAACTAAGACAGCACCTGCACCACGAGCTACATCTATACGTAACGTAGAGACGGGCCCCACCTATAACTCTGAGCTTGAGTTACAGATGGATCTAGTATTATTAGCTAGTTATACTACTAACCCCTTCACTAGGGAGTTAACAGTAATTAACACACTAGAGAGTCGGGCCCGCACTCGCCGCTTTGACTTATGCCGTTCTAGTAATGGTAAGACACAGGTCATAGAGATTAAGATTAACCCTATTGACGTAGAGGACGTAGTATCTACTATAGCTGATAAGGGTTATATAGAACTAGCCAATAATTATTTTGATACACCAATTGAGTTCATATTCGTGGGGCCCAGCATTACCCCTCAAGCACAACGTTTATTGCACGAGCCTGTTTCATTTATGACTGTACAAGGGTTGCGCGATATGTTATTCCAGGAAGCATTAGATAACACTCCTCCTGAAGGCCACTGGTATATACATAAGTGCAAGGAGATGCTACCTCGCTTATGGAGCTGATTAGCTATTGATATACCTCCCTGTTAGCGGGGAGGTAATCGATAATAGATGTAGTCCATTAGAGCTGTATGTAGATGAGAGTGAGGCGGGCCCCTCGTTATATATTACACTACGCTGATTACGCTACGCTGATTAACGTAGTAGTTTATCTGTATATGTTGTTGGCACTATTAGTGTTGTGGGGCCATTGGTAAACGTTAACTTATGTACTTTAATGTCAAATCCATTATCGTGTTCTGTATATTGTAGCTCTAGACCTTTAAACAGGTATCTCATCAGCCGAACACTGCGGGCCTCATTATTGGGCCACATTACCATATCAATCTCTACACTGATGATATGCTTCACAAAGCACGCATACCTCTTAATGATGATCTGCTCGTCTGGTGATGGATATAAGACGTAAGAGGTTAATACTTTCATAGCTCTTCTTAGTATTATGGTATTTCTAATAGGGGGGGGGCCCTTATATTACTGAATGCAGGATAGCGGAATCGAACCGCTCTAAGCCGTCTTATGAGGACGGTGCCTCCACCTATCGGCCAATCCTGCTTGTTGGGGCGGGGGCCCCTCTATATAACTAGTCTCTATAAAGAGAAGAGTATGTCTTTGAATCTAAGCTTAGTGTTAACTCTTTCACGTCTTGCTTCAGTTGCTTAATTTCTAGCTGTAGCTCCTCTACTCTCTGCTTTAATGCAGTATTCTCTGCTAATAGTTGTTCTTGTGTCATGATGTCCTGATGTCCTGTTTGTTACTTTATACCTTTTCTGAGTAGTTTCTCTGCATTCCTGTCCCACGCTGCCACATAGAAACGATGTAGCAGTCTGTGAAGCAGAATTACAAAGAAGACTAGTCCACCAATCTGCGAAAGCAATAAAATCACTATCTTCCTCCTAAGCTTAATTCTTGATAGAGTTTACCGTATGCAGGGTAGTAGAGTCGGCCGCCTGTCTTATTAGGGATTATACCGACTCTACTCTTATTATAGCGCGGGCCTCGTCTTATACACTACAAGTATTAAGTCTACAGCGTTATAGCCTAGATGTAAAGTAGTGTAATACTCTACTACATGTATCGCTGGTGGGCCCCCCATTAGACATGATTGATAACCATATCACCGCTATAGCGCATATTAACGCGACAAGGCCCCACTTATCGCGGGGCCCTACTCTAGGAATCAGATACATCAGGAATACTATGTACACGGTAAAGACCGCATTTAATGCTAATACTGTTATTGACATACCTGTATATCCTTAATAATTAAGTGGCTACACACTCTACTACATGTATCGCTGGCGGGCTCTACAGCAGATATGATTGATATCATTATATACATTAGAATCACTATGAACACGGTAAGGGTCACATATAAAGCTAATACTGTTTTTGACATGCCTATATCTCCTTAATAATTGAGTGGCTACTCACTCTTGTCTATCTCTTTGCCTAGGTTTCGCTCGCATTTGATAGCTTAATATTTGTTTAAATATAGCTAAAATACGGCGATATTTGCCGTATTTTCAACGCTGTATTAAAACCCCAATTATTATTGTTTGAATTGTTACATATTCTAACTGTATGTTATGGGCATATTTATCTGAGGTGAGAGAAGCTGTGGAATATTTGATTGATAAGTACAACTTATTGATATACAATATTATACTCTATACTAAATGACGTTAGCATAGACTACAATCAATAGTTAATAGGTTTGTCCCAGGGGGTGGAATGGTACTTTGATAGTGACTCATAGGTTTAACTTATATAACGTTGTGGGTTTTGCTCTAACGCTGTATGCAGAATAGCGGAATCGAATCACTTTGAGCAGTCTTATGAGGTTTCAATCCCTAGTAGGGTTTAAGATTAATTCGAACCGCCCAGTGGTAAAGGCCATACGCTATGGAGTTTTCAAGGTTCATTTGCGCCGCACCCGCAATAAACCAATTATACAGCAATTGACCCACTGTTTCAAGACCGTTCTATTAAACCTACTCAAATCTACTCATGAGCAAATTTGACGTTAACTTCCTGCTTCACTGTAGTAGTGTCGGCACTATCTACTCCACAAGCTGACACGGTGGAACTCACCGCCAAAGAAGCTAGATTCAGACTAGCGTTCAAGTCTCGACCGCAAACTACATGGCATTGCTCACACTCAAAAACTCTTTCAGTTAAAGATAGAGACTCTTTTTTGTACCCACAATTGGAACAGGTTTTACTGCTAGGAAACCACCTATCGGCTATGATTAATTCCGAACCATACAACTGAGTTTTATAATCAAGTTGTCTTCGGAACTCGTAAAACCCCATATCCTGAACGGCTTTAGCTAATTTGTGATTAGCCATCATTCCAGACACATTTAAATCCTCAATTACTATCTGGCCGTGGTTCTTGGCTAAATAAGTGGTGAGTTTATGTAACGTATCTTTACGGATATTAGCTATTTTAAAATGAAGTTTAGCTATTTGCCGTTGGGCTTTATTCCAATTATTTGAACCTTTTACCTTATGTCGGTTCAAGTATTGAAGTCTAGCTAATTGTTTTTCGTATTTACGATAACTTTTAGAGCCTTCAAACGTCTCCCCTGTCGATAAAGTAGCCAAAGATTTAATTCCCAGATCACAACCAACTACATCATGAGTTTTATTGGTTGTTTGCTGTTCAACTTCCATCTTAAAACTAATAAACCACCTATTAGCTTTTTTACTAATAGTAACAGATTTTGGCTGGTATCCATCAGGTAGCCGCTCGTAAGTTTTTAACCAACCAATCACAGGAACTTTTATCTTTTGATGGGCAATTTTAATGCTCCCATCTAAAGTGAAACTATCCTGTTTACCTTTCTTCTTGAAATTTGGTGGTTTAGCTATCTTCTTGAAGCATCTTTTCCAAGCATCGGATAAAGCTCTTAACGCCCATTGGGGAGCGCATTTAGACACTTGATAATACCAATCATGCTCTGATTTTACCAATGCTACCAACCATTTGTGAAGGTCAATAGCCGTAGGAAACTTGATTTTTTCATCAGGGTTAGCTCGATTATGGTCTAAAATTTGCTTGGTTAAAGCCAAACCCCAATTCCAAGCATGACGTGCGGTTCCTGCGTGTTGGGCTAATAATGAGCGTTGTTGATTATTTAGTTTTAACTCAGTCTTGAATCCTAGTAGCAACGTCTCTTAACTCCTCTACGATTTTTCTATAACTGAGAAATTGTATAACGACGATGCCCATTAGCAGTCCGTTCTGGAATTAGTTTACCTTCAGACTCCCAACGCCTTAACGTCGATACGCTTACACCTTTCAATTTAGCGGCTTCCGATATGGTTAACTTACTCATAGAACTATTATAGCACAAGTCATGAGTAATTTTGGATAATATTAGTTAGGTTTTTGGCTTCTGTATTTAAATCGCGGGCCCTTAGTATATGACAGTAGCTGAGCTGAGCTACACCCTTAGCAGTAGGGCCCACCATCGTGACAGTATGGCCTCAATGCTGAACTACACCGGCCGCGTACCGTCATACCGCCCACGTCAGCTCAGCGCGGGCCTTATGTTAGTTGACTGTATCCTCAATATTGGGGTTGACACCGCTGTAGCGGCGTGGTATAATGGATGTATTGGATTATAGAGGTGCGGCTGCTAGACTATTTAGGCCCATCTTGCTAGCATATCCACAAAATTAGCCTTAATAATCACCCCCCTTCACAGAGATGCGGCCGGCGCCCAGATAGCACCACCTATGGCCATCGAGGGTTGTACTAGGTAACGGTAATTACCTCCTAGAGCCCGGGCCTTCCTCGTTAATTAGTACATCGGCATTATTGCCACGATGATAATTTCGATGTATAATATGTATATGCTAGTGCTCACTGAATATCTAGCCAGTGAGCATGATCTAGACCTACTGAATATCTGGCCAGTAGGTTGAACCTATCCCTAGATTGTGACCCCGGCCTCCGATGGAGGGGGGGACCCGCGATCAACGGATAATCAATGCTCTATAGATTGCGTCTCGGCCTCCGATGGAGGGGGGATATGCATCTGTAGGGCATTTTCATTTACTTATCTCTGGGGCCCCCTTGCCCCCTTCCCCGGCCTCCGATGGAGGGGGGGATCGAGGAGGGGCCGGCCGCAGGGATAAGTAAATGCCGGGAGCCCATCTCGTGGGGGCTGCCCGGCATAATGACACATAGAAACCTCTTTATTATAGCACATGATTATAGCACATGGAGGCACATGGAACCAAAATCAAGTAGCGGATTCGAACCTCGCCCATCTTATCACGCTATGCATATTATGCTAGGTGGGGCCCGCCGTTATCTCGCGGCTGCCACTATTCATACCAATGCCAGTGGCTACCAGTACGTTCTCGCTAGGGAGAATAAGCGCCTATTCGACTATCTCGAGCAGTGTCGCTTCTTCGCGTTCCACTGCACTAACGTCCGTAAGGAGTTGGTATATGTTCACCAGATAGTTCTCTACACTGATAGGCGGCCCGCTGCTGGTTGGAGACGGGAACGCCGCGGTGAGGTCTGCCGCGCGGGCCTCATGGAAGTACATCACCTGGATGGTGATACCTCTAACAATGACTATAGTAATCTCTGGTACGTGAGCCCCATTGAGAATAAGCTCCTGGCCCACGCTACTCAGAATCCTGAGGTTATCGCTGACCCCTCTCAGTGGGTAGTGCACTACGGTACCGATAGTGGTGATATACGCCCCCTCGCTCAGTTCATCTGCCTGCTTGAGCGCACACTACAGTGCACTATGACGCGATTGGGCCTCGATTGGGCTCAGGAGAAGGTGCAGCGCTGGTGGCGGGGCCTACCTACTGATGCAGCTCGCCATCTCATGGCTGGCCTTAGATCTACTATCGATCCCCTACTTGATATCTTCAGGAGGGAGCAGGCTGCTTACGTGTGACGCTGTTGCTATGAGGCTGTACTCACAATTACGACGGGCCCCTCTACCTCTCGGCTCTATCCCTTATAGGGGCTGTTTACTTATAAGGAGCGGGGCTGTTCGGCGGTAGCTGTTGTCTTATTATTACCTATTAAATCATCACATAAGTGCTGGCAATCATATATCACGTACTGACTGACGGCAAACGCGCTGTCTGCTACCATTATGTACCCGTCCTCGCTATCCTTCTTAATTAGACCGCTCTTCAGTAACTCCTCTGCCTCCTCTATAGTAATGGGGGCCAGGTACCTACCATCCTTTGCTCGTATTGTGTATTTAGTTTGCATATGATTTGTTTAGTCTAGTACTGCTTGCCCGCGCGGCTCTCTCTCTAGCCACATTTATTGTCTTATTGTCTAGTCCTCTGTAAAACTCGTGGTCTCCTAGGGCCATGAAGTAGCCCATCGCCTCTATTAACTCGGGCCTCTCTCGGAAGTATTCTACTCTTCCTCCTCCCTCTAGATACCTCTTCAGTAATATCGCGATCTGCACCTCCTCATCATTGGCCTCTATCCATAGGCTCTTGAACGCTGTTGTACATATATTAATATCGTGCCCCATCTCTCGGGCCTTCGTTAATGTGTATCTCTCTAGTAAGGCGTATCGCATTAGAATGGGGAGATGGGCGGGGCTATACTCCTCTAACCATTCTGCTATTACCTCTAGTGCTGTGTTTAATTTACTCAATGTATTACGCGCCCTCTGGTATGAGTTGCCGCTAGTAGCCGCGGGCCGTGTAATTTATAGCTAGGCTACTCTAGCTCTCTATTAACACTGGTGAGTTACATGGTCACCTTTTGGAAGAGCACATTTATATCTCCCTTGTGAATGAGGGTGTCATCACTACTACAGGCCTCATAATAAACGGAGTCAATGTCGTCCTCCATGATTATGATATTATCCTCAGCCGTGGGTTCTTTGATTTTACATTCAATCACCATCGTGATGAATGGGTTATCATCTCCATACATCTTGTAGCCATCGGCTATGCTCTTGGCTATATAATTGCTATGCGGGAACACTAGGTTCACAGTCATACCAATGGCCAGCTCACTGATATCGATAGAACGGCCGTTTGCTAACTCCAAGCAATAGTCTTGTGCTCCAACGCAAGTTCCAGTTAACACGGCGTTGCCACTGCGGTTAGTCGTAAATGTAACTTGTTTGGTTTCACTCGAACGGGTTAATTTGATTCTTAGTTTCATTCTTGGTTTCATGGCAGTCCTACTTAATTATTTGATGGGGTGACCCTCTACCTAGTAGAGGGTCCTTCTTCCCCGTGGCGGGCCGTGTAATTTATACTCTAGCTCTCTATTAGAGTCTCTCTTGGAGAGTTACCTTACGGCTGAACCAGTTGGGAGCACCTGAAGTAGGAGCACTTGCTTCACGCGCTGCTCCACTTGCCCCCTTAGTTTTTGTTTCCTTATTGAAGAGCATATCTAACTCGCGCTCATTCACGAAAGTATCGTCATTCCATGCTTCATAGTCAATTGACGCAATGTCGTCCCCCATGATGATTATATTGCCCCCGGCTGCGGGCTTCTTAGTTTGACATTCAATCACCATCGTGATGAATGGACTGCCATTTCCATGGATACGGTAACCAACAGCTACGTGCTCGGCTATAGTATCAGTATCTTGTGGTCTGATTACTAGATTAACAGTCAGCC
>NZ_JADBUZ010000129.1:0-22846 GCF_020245305.1 Microcystis sp. M20BS1
CACTATGCAGTACTTGCCCTGCATAATGCTAATGATAGGGTTACCAGGAGCATAAACCTGACCCTTCGCTTTCTCTATCTTGCCTTCGATTACTTCCATGAGTTTACTCATGGGGTCATCTAGATCAGCAGCCATAAGAGCGCGGACTGAGCTAGGAATACGGAGTAAGTGAAACTCCTTAGTAATGGTCTTCGGTACGGTGTATTCGAACTCGAGGTCACGACGTATAGCAGCAACACCACTGCCAAAGCCAAAGCGGCTATTGGTGAATGCGGTGCGTAGATAGAGACCACCACCACAACTATAGCTACCATCGCCTAAATCAACGCGAAGTAGGCTATCACGACGATCTATGATTTCAGCACGGGTGTATTTACCTGAGCTAGGTGGACGGTTGTACACCTTAGTAGGCTTGCTAAAGTCATGGATGGAGTATATCTTATCATCCTTAAGCCCAAGGAGCATGACCTTAGCTCCCGGCCCTACAGCGATCCATTTCGCATTGTACTTATCAGGTGCGGCTATAACACCGGCTTTGAGCGACAATTCAAGATCGCTGGGTGCGAGGCCAACGTTCTCCACTTGCAGGAACGGGAAGGCCTTATCCCAAGGCTTGAAAACAACAGGACGGGCCATACAGCGATTAATCTCAAACAGAGACTGACCCTCTTTAGGCTGAGCGCCATAGTTGATGTCCTCGCGCCACAGGTTAGTTACCTCATTGAGAATGGCGCGCGCACCAGTGGCGTTATACACTACCTTCATACAGAGCGCTACAAGGGCTACACGACCACTGTAGTCTTTGCCTCCTACTTTAACTAGCTCATTAGCGATGCGACTCTGACGACCGTCATTAACGGTACCTGTACTAAAGTTGAAAGTAGTGTTACGGTTATTACCCTTGATGACAACACAGGGGCCCTCAACACTAACAATACGGTGTTGTTTAATACACAGGCAGCCTACGAGAGCGGCCAGGTCATCACCAGACCACGTGGCTAATTTAGTGAGGAAGTGCTCACTATACATGCTAACTAAGCATTCGGTCTTAGTAGTATAGGTATGCTTGTCGTCTTCATAGGGAATAGACTTATTTACACCTAAGTTAATGACCTTAGGATTCATTTTAGAATCCGTGGTGTAAACAACCCGATGGTCTAGAAGCGCAAGGAACTTCTTACACATACGGTTGTAACCAGATACGACATAGAGAATCGGACCTTCAGGCAGAAGGTCGAAGTTATTAGCTTCAAACAAGCGGGTTAGCTCTTTACGAGCTGCTATGATGCGCGCCTCCTGCTTAGGAGACACGACTCCACCGAGAGTACTAGGGTCAGGAATTAACATCTCGATAATGCTCTTCATGGTAGTGCTAGTGTTGGTGGTATTGTTAGAGGAGCTATCACTCTCTAACCCCTTAGTAGGGGCTCCTATGTTAGAGAGCGGACGGTCCATCATGTTGCTGAGAGTAGTAGAAGCTGGGCAAGGTGGAGTTACTATAGAGGGAGTATTCACTACTGCGGGAGTATTCACTACCGTGGGGACCTTACCTATCAGACCATTAACAGCCTCAATAGTAAGCGCGATAGGATCACTATTATTGACACTATTGTTATAGACATATTCCCAGTCTAGTAACGTATCAGTGCTGTCGTGCCCAACGGCCTCAGAATATTCCCAGTAGGTACTGTGCCAAATCACGCGGGAGTCATCTATACCCAGGACTTCACGGCAGATGAGGGGATTCATGGCATCTACTACGCTTATCCATGCGAAGTCGGTGCTGGGCTTACCGCTTTCTATGAACTTACTCATTAAGTAATGAGTGCAGAGCAGGCGGATTACTAGCTCTGGATCATACATGAGAAAGGCAGCTTCATACTCGTCATTCCCGTGCTCGGTACCTTCATAATGAGCTTTAGTGGCTTCCCACTGAATTAAGCCTGCGTCAATGGCAGCAGCAGAGGCATTTGTATAGACATCTAGATCTTTGGTAAGACCTAGGGCCTGACAGTGGTGGACTAGCTCGTGCGCTACTACATGCACATCTTCGAAATCAGGTATACTGATAACACCGTCGCAGTAAGAAGCTAGAGCACCCTTCACAAAGGTAACCCCACACAATCGGCCGGCGTCTATAAGTCGGCTAGCATGTATATCTAGGTTAAGATTCACGTGTACGGATATACAGCGTTTGCTACGTGCTGCCTTAGAGGCTGCCTTCTTAGTAGATACGGCTACTTTAGGGTTTTTAGTTTTGTACTTCTTGCCCACACACGTGCGGCCGTTGCCACGATAGTTTAGGCGCCCTTGGTCGAGGGCAGCGATAATACTATCAGCAGCATTATTTACGGTAGCAACGGCTTTAGCGCCGGTGTTAGTAGGACGCAAGGGACGCGCAAATACTGCGCTGACAGCGCGCAGTATAGGTTTAACCTTACGTTGTCGTAAGACAAGTTTGTCTACGGCGTTACGGTTACGTAATACGGGTTTGCGGGCGGCTGAGGCTGCGGCAGCTGCGGCACGACGTAGCGCACGGCGCGCTGATTTTACAAATGCAGGGCGTTGTTGCTGAGGTAAGGAGCGGATGGGGCGGCCAGCCGGCGCAATACGACGAGAGCGACGACGTACTATGCGATTAGCGCGACGGCTCGCTATCTGCTGAGCACGGCGACCAGGGCCTACACGTCGTGTAGTAATAGGAGCACCTGCGATGATAGCGGCGCTGATAGAGGCTACAAGAACATTGGATTGAAAGACGATAGAGTTGATGATATTCATGGTTAGTGGTAATATATAGCCACTAAAGGAAAAAGGGGCCCTGCTTGGGCCCCTTTTATTAGTCAAGTATATAGTCGATGTCGACTGATAGGGCAACCGGCACTTCCCAATCAGTAGCAGTATCATTAGACGCTACTACTGACTCAACAACAGTACCTGGCTTAGATACTATTGCTGCAGTATCTCGTGCAGCCTTAGCAGCCTCCCGTTTGCGTTTGCGGGCGGCCGCTTTACTATGTAACTGTTCCGCAGTTACTACGTTAGGCTTTGCCGTTCCCTCAAACCCATCTAGTATAGACGGGTCTATTTTGGGACGCACGACTTCCCGATGAAGTTGGATTTCTGCACCTTCAAGGTGAAAGTACTGGGTTATTGCGCCCTTGTATTCCGTTTCGCGTCCAACGCAGAGGTCTTCCGCGTTGAAGCTAACTTTTACACACCCCCACGAGCTGTCCCACGCGTCTTCGAAATCTGTAGATAACTCTACAGACATAACAACGTCATCGCTGGCGTCTCCGGAGAGAAGCTTTACAAACTCGGACGTACATAAGCTACGGCCATCGGAGGTAGTGAGAGGTACCTCCCCGTTCTTAATGGATATGAGCCGGAACTCCAGCCAGTAGCTAGACCCATCCATGCGACGCTTGATAGCGCCATTGTGAACATAAGCCACAACCCCACGCTTATTACTGGGGGAGCGGCTTATGTTAAGGGTAAATACGTAGTTTTTGGAGTTAGAGGCTTGGTTAGAGGCTTGGTTGTTGTTGATGTTTCTCATTGTGTATACTTGGGTGTACAAAACTACTAAAAGAAAAGGGGCCAATTGCTGGCGTACTTAACGAACTCAGGTGCTGAACTTCATTCCTCTTCTTTTTAAGGCGCTATCATTTAGAGACGAGGGGCCCGCCTCTATCTTGAATAAGAAGTAGAGACGGGCCCATAGCATTACCCTATTAGAGTAATAATCTCTAAATCACCATTTGGTGCAACATACCAGCGATGACTATCGAGGTCTAGATGACATGCCGGCCCATCTACAGGCCGACGCTGAATTTACCTCCTAGAATAAATGTTCAATTATTCAGGTAAATCTACAGCGGGAGCCCAACCCGCCTCTAACATTGACACGTAATCGATGTCGGAATGGTAGTCCCGTCCGGCATAAACTCCTTCACCCCTCTGCCGCTACCAGCGGGGTAGGGATACTTACTTGAGAGGCCGAATGAAGGCGTAGTTACCCTCATCCCAGGTAGCCACCTGCTGGTAAGTAGCCCACTCAGGAATTACCTCCGCTGTGGGTATCTCTACTTCCCACACGGTCGTGAAGGCACGGCCAGGATTAAGCTTGACCAGATCCTTTTCACAGATAATTAGCTCTCTTTTATTTTTCTTGTAGAAGACCTCTATACCTACCTTCTTGGCCAGAGAAGATATTGCACTCGCTAGACGAGGCGAACAGGGTAGCTCTAGGAAATAGGAGTTGGGATTGAAGTTCCGCGTGTCACGACACTCCACCTTAATCGTGTCGGGACCTACCGCCAAAATGCGGTAGTTGAAGTTACCGATGGCCCCCTTTAAAGAAGACCACCAACCGTTTTCTATATTTATGTCCACGAAAGTAACTAGAGAGCGGCGGCTCATTCCTTTGTCCTTAAGACGAGCCTTGAGGTTTTTCATTACCGCATCGCGTGTCTCAGCGATGTCAGCTTCAGATAAGGTTGGGGGTTGGGAACCACCCATGAAATAATACGAGATGAATGCCCACGTCGTTGGGTGGACGTAGATGCCCGCTGTATGTAGTGCGGCGTAGATTGACGCTGCTAGGATTTTGTACATGTGTCCTCCTGGGACTGATGAATCACCAGAAGGAAAAAGGGGAGCTATATGCTCCCCATAGTGTTAGTCTATTAGAGTGATGACCTCGAAGTCACCATCTGGTAGAACATACCAGCGGTGACCATCCAGGTTTATGTGACACGCAGGACCATCAACTGTACGTAACTGAATAGTGGTATGGCTGATAGTGTGCAGATAGGTTTGATATGGGCACATGATAATACTCCTTCTAGAGTAAAGGTCACTAAAAGGAAAAAGGGGAGTGGGTCCCCCTAAGTATTAATTGATTACATAAATGCACTTAGCGTCTATGTAATCGAGCGAGTGGAACCACAGCCGTGACTCTACTCAGGTAGCGTAAGCACATCATTTACTCTGAGGAGTATTCGATTAATAGACTCTTCAGTAACTAGGACTTACCTATCCTCTATTACTTTAACCAGCTTAGGTCTAGCTGGTAATAGAGAAGTTTATCACTCTTCTCTATTGCCTCGAAGAGACCATAGAGGCACTCCTCGAGATGATCTCGGTCCACCCGGCTAGTCAGACCGAGCCCCTCCCAGGTAGGCTGAGGGGGTTTAATTTCTACTAAGCAGGTCTTGGCGATGCCAACAGCCAGACGAAGACTATCGGTACTATAAAGCTGGCCCAGCTTCTTATATACCGCCTCGGCATCGGTAGTAAGCTGAAGAGCCCATAATTCCCCAGTATACTGGCGGACTATTACGTCCACCTTGTATACCCGGTCTAGGACTCCCCAATCATCAGTGGGGACGAGACGACGAAGGACACCGCCTCGGGAGTTGAGCTCTAGATGCTTATTCGCGAGCTCATGGGCGGCGCCATATAAATATCCCTCACCCCATATCTCCCGGGGCTTAGGGCATTCGAAACCAAGTTCTTCGATTACGCGTAGTACGATTTTCTCCATCTGTAAACCATTCATATGTACTCCTAGTACTATATACCACTAGAAGGAAAAAGGGGCCCCGCCCAGGCCCCTTATCTTTTAGTCTTTATCTACTTCTACTTCTACTTCTACTTCTACTTCGCACGCCGTCACGGAGTAGTTACCGTGACAAATGCCTACGTATACTCCGCCAATGATAGTGGAGCATGTTAGTAAAACGGCACTGACAGCAATAAAAGTTGATAGTTTGGTATTCATAATACCTTCCTTGGGTATAAAGATCAATAAAAGAAAAGGGGCCCCCGCCCAGGCCCCTTTTTTTATTTCATGTCCATATACTCCTAACGTACAGTTGGGATGTTTTGGCCGTCTCCACGGCCAGGTAATTGATTAGTTATTACCGTTATGAAGATGACGGGAATTATAACTATGGACACTACTAATGTTAATGCTAATGATTTCATAATCCCTCCCGGGTTAATAGTTCAATGAAAGAAAAAGGGGCACTGTGCCCCTTCTATCAACTACTTAACAAGGATGTAGTTGATGTCGAACTGGAGTATATCCTCCTCCGTCCATCGTTCTCCTTCTGCCAGCCGCCGAGGGCTGACAAATAAACATACAATATACTCGGCCCCTGGGGGCACTTGTATCCGATTTACTGGTACGTTTACTCCGAGACGAGCGGAGAGTAGCTCCGCCGTAGAGAGGTGCCCGAGAGCACTTGTCCACTCAACGGCGGACAAGAGAATGCGGGCCTCCTTCTCAGATAGGCAAGTATTAGTGATAGCCTCACCCGGCGTGGTGGGGTACAGGGAGTTGGGAAAAGAGTTCAAAACGTAAAGCATAATCTCCTCCTTGGAGATAAAGTTCACTACAAGGAAAAAGGGAGCATTACACTCCCTAAATTACCCCAGGTTACTTGGTATAACCTGGGTTCCAGTTAATTACTGGTTCGGCGATGATCTCACCGCCGAATATTACTAACTTAGACCAGACGCATAGTCTGGTTGGAAGTACTACTTCATCGTAGTAGTTTGGGTCGTCTTCGACGTACCACC
The DNA here is from genome assembly GCF_020245305.1 of Microcystis sp. M20BS1. Lineage (NCBI taxonomy): Bacteria > Bacillati > Cyanobacteriota > Cyanophyceae > Chroococcales > Microcystaceae > Microcystis > Microcystis sp. M20BS1. The sequence goes on from NZ_JADBUZ010000129.1 coordinate 6,589, forward strand.
AAGGTCGGTGGCTTTCGACGTCGCCGTCGAAGGCGAGAATGAAGACGGCTCCATGCCCTCCACGAGCGAAGTCCTTGGCCACTGCCAGACTGCGGCTGGCGTAAAGAACCTCACCACACCAACCCCAATCGAGGTCGGTGTGAGTATGACCACGGTAGGCGTAGTCAAATTCTCGTGGCAAATGTTTGTAGATCATGTATCCTCTTGGAATTAATTACACCAAAAGGAAAAAGGGGCCTCGGGCCCCTCCTTATCTACTCTACTTATTCAGCTCCGCCGTGAGTGAGCGGAGCTTCTCTATTTCCTGCCTTACCTGTTCTATCTCGCGGCTTTACGCCGCGAGATTAATAGCAGGAGCGGGGCGGTGTTGTTAATCAGTCATGACTGATCACATAGACGCGCTTAGCATCCGTGTAATTTTGATAGTCTTTTGGTAGAAGAGACTGCCCTACCTTAAGTGGCTCGCCCCATGCGGCGAGGGCACCATAGAGATCCCCGTTTGCTCCGAGGAGCACCCGGTTGACGGAGTACATCTTCTCAAGAATCTTTTGGGCTATCTCTTCGTAGAGAAGAATAACCGTGGGCTCTCGTTGTTCTAGCCCAAGTGCTTCGCAATTGTCGAAGCACAGATCCCCGGACTGGTTAATCCAGGTCCAGGACTGCGCTATAATTCCTGAATTATCCTCGAATACGAGGAATCCGGAATTGGGCTTTTCTTGCCCATACCAAGCGCAGGCCTCCCCAGCCTCGTCTGGGTGCTGGCAACAGTTGGTATATTCACCAAGGAACAGCCCACGCGTATCTTCCCGAGGGAGGAAGTAGGCCCGGATTCCATCCCGGGTAGCATTAATCCCCGGGAGGAAGTCCGCTACTTGTAGGGAACGTATAAAACGACCCTCGTAATACTGAAAATCCCATGCAGATACGCCCCAATTGGCGCACTCAAGAGCAAACCCTTGGTGATTAATCACCAGGTACTTACGCGCTTTACATACCGTCACTAATTGACGAAATGGTAGAGAGCGCTCTTCCACGCTCAGTTTGTGCCAGACTCGGCATATTAAGCCGAGTTCAGAAACTGAGGTGGAGCGCTGGCGTAGGCGCTCTCCTTGTGCGAATAGGAACTCGCTCAATCCCTGCCCGCCGAGGGGTAGCCAATAGGTAGCGTCATGCTCGCTGTAGCCGAGCTTGGCCATCTTAGTGAGCCACTCCTCAGAGCGGCTTCCGAAAGTAATTACCAATGGGATGAGGTACTCTGGAGAATCCTCACGTAGCAATAGCTTATTAGCTACTGCTACCTTCAGGGCGGGTATATGCCCCTCCTCCCCAAATATAGTTTCTTTGTTCTCTTTAAAGGCTTTGAGCAAAGGACGCTCAATAGCACAACTAAGTTCCCCGTAGAGTTTACGGAGGGCTAGGCGCTCATGGCCATTGACCCATAAGTATTGAGCTATGGCCGTGCGCCCCGAGCGGCACACCTCATTAAAGCGCTGCCAGAAGGCAGCGGTGCGTTCGGTACGGGAACGACGGCGCGCTCGATCCCATTGTCCCCCCTTTTCTTTCCATATGATTCCAGCAAGGGCTCGTAGGTCTGGACGGGACTTGTACATAGTTCCCAGCCGTACAGCTAAAGATTTGGGAATCTCTGTATTGTACTTCCACACGCTCGCAGCTGGGATTAGATCCCAGACATTCCCAATGCGGGTGGGAACAGGCATACGAACTAGTACCCGCTTAACCCGAATGGGCAGGCGGTTATAGTTTGGGGTAAGGGCTATTGTCAATACCGTACTGTGGTACGGTTGGCGACTAGAGTTCCATTCGCACTCTCGGGCGCGTACACCTTCCCATAGAGGGAGAAAGCGCTTTACTTCCCACCAGTGTTTAACACCTAGATTTACTAGGCGTTCGGCCAACTGGGGAGTTCTTAGCTCCTCGAACCAAAACCCTTCTTTTTCGTAGGGGAGTCCGATATCTTCGTTTAATTTGAGGTACCGGATAAGGCGGAGGCGCACTTTATTTGTTTCTATTGCCTCCTCCAATGTTACTTCTCGGAGGATGACCCGAGAGATAATCCATTGTTGGGAGCTGGATAGACTATTCCACTCCATCCATCCAATCCAGTGAGTGGATGGATTGAGTTCCATCCACTCCCGTAACTCAAATAGAACGTTAGAAAGAGAGGAATAGTAGAGAGCGGGGTCAGCTCCCAACTCAGCTTGCATCTCACATTCAAGGGAGTGGGCAAGCTGAAGGCGGGCCGCCTTGATTTTGGTAGATTTTATAAACTTAGACATGGAATTGTCCTCCTGGGACTAAAACTCACCAGAAGGAAAAAGGGGCCCGCAGGCCCTATTATTAATGCCATACCATCATCTACTTGAAGCAGGTGATATCAATACCCAAGAGGATCGGGCATCCCTATATTAGTTGGAATGGACAGCCCCTGGGTGGGGGAGGGGGTATACCCTATAATACACCAAAATACCGCCAGCAAATATCGAGAATCTAAGAGCTCTAGACCTATAATACGCCCAAATACCGCCAGCAGGAGGGTGGGGGAGGGGGTATACCTTATAATAGGCCAAAATACCGCCAGCAAATATCAAGAATCTAAGAGCTCAGTAATAAGCTAGAGAGGTGTGGCAGTATGGAGCAGTTATATAGGAGGTAATGATATGTTAAAGGACATCAAAGGAACAGTGAAGATAGAGGATCTAAGTGAAGAGCAAATAAGAGAATTACAGAGGAGGCTAGGGATACAGCAGACAGGAATAATGGGGCCAATGACGAGGAAGGCCTGGGAGGACTGGAAGAGGAGTAAGGGTATGGGGGAACCGGGGTTAATAGGGCCGGGTTCTATAGGTCTATTACTAGAGGATATAGACTGGACGGATATGACGAGTAAGGTGAGTAAGTACTTCACAGTGAGAGAAGTAACGAAGGGGCAGGCAGCGCGCATACCAACGAGTAAGGTCATCCAGGGCAATATAGTAAGACTAGCTAAGGAGTTAGATAATATAAGGGAGGAGTGGGATAAGCCCATTATAGTAACGAGTTGGTATAGGCCCCGCCGAGCTAATCGAGTTCGAGAGGTGGTTAGACGAACATTGGTACGGGCCGCTGGGGTGGGGGGCCCAGAGTGGGAGAGGCTTCACGCACCTAGGGTTAACGAAGGGGTGGAGAGCAGAAGGAAAGAAGGGGCCCCGCTGGAGATACTAATGCCTACCCCTCCCCATACAAGACAAGGAGCATTAGCATACTGATACAAATAGAAGTATGCTAAGAAATATTGATAGAGCAATGCGGCTGCAAGAGTTAAATAGTCAGCAAGTGCAGGAGCTACAACAGGAACTAGGTGGTTTAGTAGTGGATGGGGTAATGGGGCCGAGGACAGAGGCTAGGTGGAAGGAGTGGAAGAAGGCAAATAATCAAGCGGAGCTTGACCTAATAGGACCAGGCTCTGTGCGTCTATTACTATCAGATGAGGAAGTAATGACGAGAGGAGAGTACGATCTAGCGTTAGCCCCAGCCTCTAAGAAAGATAGGGATCGATACTACAGGCCTCTAATGGCAGCGATGGAGGAGTGTAATATAAAGGGGCCCGCGCGTATAGCGATGTTCTTAGCTCAGCTAATGCACGAGTCAGGGAACCTACGCTACGATGAGGAGATATGGGGGCCCACACCAATACAGAGGGGATACGAGGGCAGGAGAGACCTCGGTAATATAAAGGTAGGAGATGGGCGAAGATTCAGGGGTAGAAGTTTACTTCAGTTAACGGGCCGGGCCAATTACCAAAACATGGGGAATATGCTAGGGCTACCGCTAGTAGATAACCCAGAACTAGCAAGGGAGCCCATCAACTCAGCACGCATAGCAGCGCACTACTGGAGAACACGGGGGCTAAATGAAATAGCAGACAAGAATGATATAAACGCATTCAGGCAGGTAACGCGACGTATCAATGGCGGGCTGATAGGGTTATCAGATAGACTAGAGCACTGGAAGAGAATACAGGCGGTGCTGACATGATAACAGGAAGGTTCCGTATATATCCGAGTAGAGACAACTCTATGTTAGAGGAAGATGGTCACTACTATGAGGCCCGCATTCACGACACCGTGGGATCTCTACTATTATGGGGGCACCAGAAGAGAGGGGGGCATACAGTAGACTATAAAGCCATAGTAATACCAGACGATAATGTAAATGAGGACGGCCATATACATAGTAGAGTGGGATGGGTAGGGTTATGTCTTCCCTACCTAGATGCCGGTATAATAGCACACGAGGCCCTACACATAGCCACATCATATCTGAGACTGAAGGGTCTACTTAAACTAGGAGAAGATATAGATGATGATGAAGAGACATTAGCGTATACGTTAGGTACGGTAATGAGCCAGATAGGGGAGTATATACACAAGAGATACAGATAGTATTGGCAGAGGCAGCCCCGCGTTCCTCTGCAATTTAATTATTGTCCACAATTAATTAGGAGTTAATTTATGACGTTACCTATTGTCGGCTCGAGATACGGATTCGCAACCTACGGCTGGCGTACATCTGCGATTGGCGGAGTACATTTTAATATACCTGATTTCCTTTTATTCCTGGACGCTATTGGCATTACGTCGACGCATCGATTTGTCAGAGCGGATGGGACGCTAATTAATCTTCGATTCCCAGAAGTTGATACTGACTTAATCCAGTTGGGAAATGTAACTGAAAGTATTAATGATGGGCGGCATCGGGTGTCAATGGTACGTGCTAATAATGATGTTGGAACTAACCCATTTTTCTGGTCGCTTTTGGGGCATACCTATGCTACAAAAACCCAGCTTAATGACTCAAGATCTACAACATTAAGCACGTATAATAGCGGAGTCCCAGGATACTTCTACGCCTGTGCCGATAATAGGGGAATTGCTATGTTCGCAGCGACTAATACCGGATTATCTACATATAGTGGCCAGACATCTTTTCACTACTTTGGATACTGCGAGGATCCAGCATCCGTAGCTTATTTTGGCAATAATGACCGCTATCCACTAGACTATGTTGGATCTGGCGGTAGTAATTTTAAAAGATACAAAGAGATGATGGTACCTGGAGGAGTAGGAGGGGGGCAACTCTCTCAACCTGTGGTAGTTATTAGATCTATTAATTGCGTCACTCCTACTCCTGATGCTAATAGTACTGATCTTATGTTTAGAGATAACGGCTTCACAGACTATGGGACTGATTATCCCTTAGGAAGAGCCAGACCCTTTTTATTATTTATTAACCAAAATCTAGCAGTGAATAGTCTAGTAAGGGTTCTAAACGAAGACGAACCGACACCAGAAGATCACTTTCACATAGTAGTTAGTAGTGTTACTGGTGGCGGCAGCATATTAATGCCAATTATTACTGAAAATTACACCTTGCCATAGCAGATTGATTGAGGACGCAATACTTAACCGTCAATCAATACTAATTAGCCTTGAGTTAGGTCTGGCATAGGTGGCTTAAGCTTGTTAAATGCCTGTATCTTATGGACCACGCCGTGTACCGGTATGACTATGTTCTTACCTGTATTACCATTACATTTAAGGCACGCGCTACACTGAGTCTCGTTAACTGAATAGAGACAGGCCTGCTCTCCCCTAATAGGTAGCTCACCATCTATAGCAACCCGATAGGTAGCCCAGCCCATAGAGTGAGCCAGCTTTAAATCCTCACGTGACTCTACACTAGCATGGAGATAGTTGCGCCACTCAGGGTCACAATCACGCCATCGATGGGTATAACCAGTCCATCCCGGTGCCTTATTAATCAGAGGTAGCCAGGCAGAGAGGGGCACCATAGCTGGATCGCCATAGGCTCCCAAGCGCAGGGGGAATGGTAGCGTAGTGTTCTTCCAGGTATCGAGATCACCACGTTCCCACATACGCCATAGGTTATTAGAGGCCCGCGGATCCACATAACACACCCGTTTCCGCAGAGGACAATCACCGCATATACTACTATCAGCACCAGACTGTATATTAGATATAGGCGAGCCCTCCTGACGCAGGATATATGTCTGTATCATAAAGCCCGTCTTACGGTTCATGCTGGGGCGCTGGAATCCACTGGCGAGAACTACTATAGGTTGGCTATCCCAGAGAGAAAGACCACTCCATATCACGAGGGTACTACTTTTATACATAGAATATAGTCTAGAATGGATTGAAGTATGGTATTATCATTGAAAAATATGCACACACAACTCGAAGACTGTGCTAGTCAACTACTAGTAGCAGCAATAATCAAGAGAGATGAGGCAGCCACTGAGGCTATTCTAGATGTCATCGCCCTATTATTCACTGAAGCCGAGCAGGTAGAAGCAGCTCATATGGCTTACAATAGCCTAGATGAGAGTGGATGTGACTGGCTTCAGGAGCAGATAGAATTGCTAGACTGCCCCTCAGCCGAGGTTAACCAGGAGGTCTTAATGCAAGCACTAGAAGACGAGGGTATCTTTGTAACAGAGCAGACCCTAGAACACACGTACGGTAAGTTGGAGCATGATGGTGAAACTAATACGATTCTTAAGTAGTTTAATAGCTCTAGTACGCCTACTGAGTCGAGCTCATCTTACATGGGCCGGCCCGTATCTCACAGTAGACTACGAGGGAGTGATAATCCGTGTAGGTCAGGGGGAGTTGAGTATAGATACCAGTAATCATATGATGATTAATTGCAATCACAAGGAGGATAGTAGACCAGATGTTTCCAGCGTGCAGGATAGGAGATATGGTGAGGAGCATATGCCCCAGGATACCCGACGGGCCCTTCTACACAGGTAGTCCTGATACTATGATTAATGGTAGATCCGCCATACGAATAGGAGACAACTCAGTGCCGGGCCCTGCTATCACTGGTAGCCCGCGCACACTTATTAATGGCATACCCGCCGTGAGTATTATAGATCAGGTCTTCTGTGGCGTTATAATAACAGGTAGTGAAGACACCTTTATAGATTGATGCTTACATTTAATAGAGATCCACAGCCTGCCACCATAAGCACACCCCCCACTACTACTAATGCAGTCATACAGCAATTCAATAGTGAATTGGAGGAGGAATGGATAGTAGGAGAGCAGCAGGTTACCACACAGGGGGCCCGCGTGTATAGTCGGCGATATCACGATATACGCTTCAACGAGACAGATCTCGTACGATTAGATATGGTCAGCCTGGGTCGATATTCTCGTGTGTATGAGGCAGATCATTACTATAGACTCATACGCCCCTTCTACGAGGACGTATACTCTGGCTCAGTGTCTAATCCCTATAATATGGGCCCGCCCAGTGATAGTGATTTCCTGCAGTGGCAGAAGCGTATTAATACGTATAGGCAGGAGAAGCACTATAGACCTAAGCGTGTGGATACGATAGTATGGCAGCGCCCCGTTGATTGGCCATCACTAGGACAAGAGCAGGGTACCTTTCCTCCTACGCCCTATGTACTACCTCTAGTCAATGTAGGTAAGAGAGTGGCCGCCCGTGTAGTTGTAGACCCCCCCGTATCTCACACGGTAGAGATACTACAGACTCTTGATGGGCCGGCCCAGGTAGTCAGTGGTATATTCTTATTGCACTGGCCTATTATACGTATTAAACTACTAGAATTATTACTAGGGGCCCCCTCTACCGTAACCGTGGAGTTTTGGGGAGAGTATCTATTCTCTCGCTTCAGTCCCGAGATAAATCACTCAGGAGAGAGCGATATACTACAGCACCCTGTAGGCTCTAGTCTAGCGACCAGATTATTACCCCCCAATAGGAGTGGTATGCCGCAGAACTTCTGGAATAACGGTGGGGATACAGCCCCATTAGTAGATAATTACTGGGCTCGCCAGGGAAATGGATCATGGACAAGTTAATACTACTAGATAAGCTAGCGCTACTAGATAAGGTGAAGTTAGAGGAGCTGGAGCCAGAGGACATACACCAGCTCCTACGCTTATATTACTTAGATACACCAGCTGATATAGATATCCTTAGGATTAGAATAAGTAAGAGATTACTACGCGGAGTTAACCGTACCTATCTTCAGCACCTTAAGCTACTATATGTTTACTTAGGACACTACCTTAAGAAATCAGGAGTTATACGTTGATTTATATATCAATTACATTCTCACAGCATCAGTCCCTTGATTGGTCTGATTGGTCACATACAGTAGGAGAGGATGCCTTTGGTTGGCTACAGACAGCGGGGGAGGACAATATTATAGTAGAGAAGTTAGAACCATACGAGGCAGTACTAGCTATAGAAGATGATATAGCGGATAATATAGGATATATATGCGCCATGCTAATAGAGCACGGCGTAGTAGAATTTAATGTTCACGTAAGTCCTACTCAATTAGCATGGTAACACTATCAGACTACAGACTCATATATGAGATAACATCACTACCGACTATAATATTCGCTGGGATGACCGCGGCGGATGAGCCATTTCACTTCACTCGCTTTGAGGTGCCCCCTATTAATGGTCCTATCGAGTGCCGCTTTTCACTATTCGATAAGTCAGGTAATTTGATAGAGTTATCTAATCAATATGTGTACAGTACTACGCTAGTGGCTACCTGCAATATAGTGCCACTGCGTATGATAGAGAAACTAGTTAAACCAGATCCATAGAGTAACTCTCGCTCTCATCTCGATAGGCCATACTATTAGGACGATCTAATGTTAGGTCACTCATATAGAGGGCGTCATAGGTGTCGTATTCATCACCATTGAATATAGTTTGTACGAAGAACTCAACAGGGGAGCCCGCGTCATCTACGACCTCGGTTTCAGCATTATCCTCTCGTTCCATGCGAGCTTGATTAATAGCTTCTTGAGTAGCGCGTATACCGGCACTAACAGCGTCTAGAGCTACGGGGGCTACACTACGCTGCATACTGACCTCTAGCCCACGATGGAGTAATTTATTTACGAAGCCTGCTGATACGAGGCTCAATGCCCCCGTGATGACGTTGCTAGCTACATTACGCAGGCCCGCGAATGGGTCAGAGTCTATTGTGGGAGCCTTACCGAGTGTCTTCTCTACGAATGGGTTGATGATATAGCGGCCTGCGAGTTGAGCTGTTGCGCCAAAGGCTATCTCCTGTGCTAGTAGCATACCGACACCAATTGTATAGTCTTCGTGTAGTTGGCCTGCTAAGCGGCCCTTGAATCCCATACTCATCAGAGTACCTGCAGCGAAACGTCCCATCTGGTTACCTGCTGGGGCGCTTACGTAGGCCATAGCGCCTAGCATATTACCCATAGTCTGCTGCATTGCCTCGGGGCGGGCTCCGCCACTACTAATCATATCTCCTGCCAACGCTAATAAGGGGAATAGAAGTACATCCATTAGATTACCGGCAGTATTGTTAAGAATAGGTAGATCATCTGCTACGCGTAAGAGGGGGCGATCTGGTCGTGGGCGAGGGTCCAGTGGGTCCATATCAGGGGGTGAGCCGGCCAGTAGGTAGTCGCGCCGACGAGCTGATAACTCCTTAGCCCTATCTGGAGCGACACCCATATCCTGTAGCAGTTTTATATAGCGCGTATCGACGTCACGACTCTCATAGTCCCGTAGCTCTTCTACTAGTCTATCGGCTGTATCTACCTGTTGACCTAGCGCTGTAGCGCGAACATAAGTAACTAATCGACTAGTGGCTGTCTCATCTGTGAGAACTGTCTTCTGAATAAACTCTGCTATCTCCTTATCAGCTGGGCTAGGGGTACCGCTATTGAGTAACACGCTAAAGATGTCTGCTATTTCATAGCGCTTACCATCAGCGTGAGTGAAGGTATCCATAAGAGACTCGAGAGCCCGTGTTACCTGCTCAGGCTCGTTTATCTTCCCGGCCGATATAGCCTGTAACAGTGATCTAACCAGCGGACTAGCTCCTGAGCCAGTAAGGTCACCAGCGGCAGTAATCAGATCCTGACCGAGTACATCCTCTAGTTGTCCTCCGTATAGTGTAGAGCGGGTACTATCATTAATAGCGAAGCGCAGTAGTTTACTACCATCAGTATTAGCCCAGAGTGATGCACTCTCCCTACTACGTAGGAAGTTCATAGCTAATATACGCTTAGTATCCGTACCCATATCCTGGAAGCGCTTATCTCCTATTACATCACGAGTGAAGTTCTGAAACTCTTCTACTTCTATCTCCATCTCGGTGAGGCCATTAGTGATGCCGCCTGCTATAAGAGCATCTATCTGAGCGGCCCGCGCGGGCTCACTATTTATGTAGGTCTCTACACTCTCTGCTAGGCCTCTACCAGAGCTAATGGGGTTACCTGCCTTATCGGTTGGCATAGCCCGCTCGAAGGCGAATACAGCCGTCATACCTACTAGGTCCTGACGTAGCTGATAACTGGCTATGAGGGCGCGGCTATGGGTACCTATCTCATCTCCTCGCAGTACGCTCAATCGACGAGATAAATCTAACTGCTCAGTTTCTCCAATGGATAGCTTAGTCAGCAGATCATTAATCTTAGAGTCCTGGGCATCATTAGTAGCTGATGCCAATAATTCTTTATGAGCTCCTATATACGCATCTAACTTAAATAGAGGAGTTATAGACGGTAGTAGTCTACTCATATCATCTACTACACGCTGGCGCTCCACATCATCGACAGCATCTACAAAGCGCTTATGGTACTGCGATAAGTTCTCTAGGAACTCAGCACCCCCCATCTTAGGCTTAATAGCATCCCGCAGCATTTGTTGTATCTCTTGCAGGAATGTGCCTACCTCACCTACCTCTGTTCTACTCTGGCGAGCCAGTCTCTGTATATCCACTATCTTACTATCGGCCTCTAGGTTAGCATCACTCGCGCTCATGCCTCCTGCCATACCCTGATCGATTAGTATACGACGCATGTCATCCTGTAGAGCCGGGCTATTTTCTAGTGCGTGAGACACAGCCATAATAGGGGAGCGCTCGTATAGCATACCCACGGTAGTGTTATACGTCTTACCGAGGATTACACTACCTGCCTGGCCTAGTACCTTCTGCATCATATCGAATTGGCCGCCGCTCATGACACTACCATCAGCGCGCTTCATGTACTTGCTGAGATTATCGCGGGCATTAACAGCAGTTAGTTTATGCAGGAAGTCATAGGCCTTCTCTTCTTGATCATTACCTGTAGCGCTCAGGATATCATGTAGACTAGCCCGCACGAATGGCCCCGTATCAGGGTTATTAACGAGATCGGTTAGTATGTTCTGGTCTGTAGAGGTAGATAATTTATTAACTATATCAACTGCATTATCAGTTCTGCTCTGCTGTATTAATTCTAATAGGGACTCATGAGCCGGTTGTATACGTGCGTATACGTCCTCCATCATACCGAAGAGACCGCGGGACTGTTCTACTAATACCAGGGCATGTTCTATACCTCGCTGTTCCAGCATACCCTTATCTAATTTCATATAGCCCGCTACCCAGCTATACACTGAGTCGGTATACTCATTCCAATTAGCATTAGTGGCTACCTGTTGTATAGTATCCAGTAGAGCACTGGCGCGCATATCTAGGTCATTAGCTTGCTTCTCTAGAATGGTACGCTTAGCGGGATCAGCGGCCTGAGATGCCATCTCCCGCCGCTCCTTAGCGCGTTCCAGCATATCATCGCGCTGCAACTTCATTTGAGAGTAATTGAAGAATATAGCGCTGAAGGTATCCCCATCGAAGTCCCCTAGGTTACTAGTTATAAAGCTAATGGGATTAAGTAGAGTCAACGACTTATTACGAGTATCATCAAAGAAGTTAAAGCCACTGCCAGTTAGGTCTTGGTATATGTTATTAATACTATTGAGTGTATCTAAGCCGAACACCAGCTTATCGAGATGGGTGTTCCCAGGGGGCGGGCTACGTTGAATCCAGGCTCTCGTTAACTCCAGCTCAGTGAAGAACATACTCATATCAGCCTGCAGAGTACTATTCATTATGAATAATGAATCGCGCGCTGCACGATTAGCCATTACTGTATCTAGTTCCACTGCATAGGCGGCGTTTGCGTTATCTACCAGCTTCCTATATTGAGCTATGAGAGCCACGCCTTTATTATGTAAATCAGTGCCCCGGGGGCTCTTACCTTCTAAATACGTATCTACAGCAGAGGTCACGGCATTAATAGTTCTCTCTAGACTATCTAGTCTAGTAGAGAATATATTCAGCATCTCAGCACCATCCTTACCACGCGTATCACTGAAGAAGGATAGGTCTATGGGATTCTTACGTATGCGGCCCTGTAGTAGATCCAGGTTATCAAACCTATTACCTAATGCATTAGTGTCAATGTAGATACGCATATTATCAGGTATGATAGAGCGGGACGGGCCCTGACTACCTATCATGAGCCCAGAGATAATAACAGGTAAGTGACCCAGATCTCTATACTTATGAGTTTCAGCTCCAGGCAGAGATTCTAGTATTGTGCCCATCTCGGCTTCACCTAGAGTAGATATCAGAGAATCCCCGCTACCGCTGAATTTCATGCTACTGAATCTATCCATCTCAACTTTAATTTCTATCTCTAGTTGAGCGTATTCAGCTGCCTGTGAATCAGGAGCCAGTTTTCTTATACCGGCCACTCTGCTCTGGAAGTTCTTACTTTTATCTACTATTGCCTCCAGCCCATACATGCCCGCTATACTGAGGCCCTCAGTTATAGCGTATATCTGCTGTTGTATTAACCTACGACCAATTCTCTTATCACCTGACTGGCCAATAACAGACAGGTTATTCTTAAGATGGTCCCCTAATCTAGTAAGTATCTCCTCTCGTGTCTGACTACCTCGCGTACCGAAGCGCTCCATAGTGGCCTCTGCTAGTACGGCGCCGCGCACAGGTACATACCAGCTAGCGGCCCCCACACCAGTAGTACCTGTCACGCCTATCTTATTACCAGTGATAGACTGCAGATATGCGCTCGCCAGGTCATTATAAACGCGGGCCTCATAAGTGTTGTTGAGTTCCTGGAACCGAGTCAACTCCTGTATCTGGAAATCACTGAGGCCCTCCAGTTCAACAGTAGTCCTCGAGCCAGACTCAATGGCCACCTTCTCGAAGATATCGCGTACTGCACTACCGGGGGCCAGCATAATCCACTTATCTACCGTAGCAGCAGCTATCTCATTCTCGTGGCTACCGAACTGGATACCTGCTATCCTCACGTCCTCAGGACTCAGGATAAATCCCCTGTCCTTAATAGTTGTATTGAATACAACGTTATTCCCCTCTATACGGAAGGAGGGGAACTCATAAGCTATACGACGAAGACCCCTCTGGCCCATTGACTGCACGGTAGCTTCAGTGGCCTCTACACCCAGTACCTTATCCCCTGCTAGACGCCAGCGAGACGCATGGGCATATATATCATTCTTCAGGACACGAAGTGACTGGCGCACTACATTACGAAGAGTATCTCTATCGGTCCCCGCAGGTTGCCCCATCCATGTAGCTATCTCATCAAGTATAGTATGGGTAACATTAGTAGTATTGAGGCTCGACTCTCTAGTATATGACACCATGTCAGTATCACTGGCACTCTCGAGTAGAGACAATGCAGTGTGGAACTGCCTGTATCGTTCGCGTAGATTAGTTATATCGCTTAATGGGGCCCGCGCATCGTTATACGCTCCTAGTAGTATTTCTCCCAACGTAGAGTTAGCGTGGAAGTCCAGACTAGCCAGGTCATACATAGGGATATCATCCACCGCTATCTTATTGGGGTCTGTCCCTATGGCCATCTTCATGACGCCAAGGATAGCCCTACGCATACTATCAACACTACCATCACGCTTGAATTTATCCACGTTAGCCATGAAGGGACTAGATACTATATGCTGCATTTCTAGTTGCGCAGTGTCCTTACTACTCAACGGCACCTTAGAGCTACTACCCATCACGGCATTATATAGCACTACATAGCGAGAGTAATTACTCAATCTATCGAGCATAACGGCCACGTTCTCCTGGCCTACGCTTATCTCATCTGCTTGCGTAACACCTGCTATAGCGCTCATAGCCGCATACGCATGACGAGATATACTATCGCTACCAGTCACTGGCGTAGTATTGAGCTCTAGGGTATTATTAAGCGACATGAGCTGCATCATAATCTCTAGATTACCAGCTATAGCAGCGCGCTCAAAGCCGCGACCCATAGCCCCAGTATCTACATAACCCCTGCGTGCTGCATCTGCTGCATCTACTATCAGACCTACCTTATCGGATAATGCCCCGCTACTAGTTCCACTACGCAGGGCTGTCATTATCTCTGATATATCGATGGCCCCTAGAACAGGACTCTGTAGTCTATTAATAGCGCCGTCGCTCCCGCGTACTAGCTTCTTACCTATTTCGAGATGAGGAGGGTTATCTCCTAGTTTATCATTCCGCATAAGTTCCAGCATAGTAGACATATAGAGGTCACGATAGTAATTACCGAGCCGCCCCTGCGCTGCCAACTGTGCTATCTCTATATAGACACTGTCTATATTGATATTGCTATTATTACTAAAGAGACGCGAATCAGTTATGGAAAGGAGAGCGGCCGCTATTTGCTGATCATTCCGTTCTAGTACCCCCCGACGGAATAGTTCCCCGCCATTATAGGTAAGTAGAGTAGCCCCGTGGTTGAATGCATAGCTCTTCAGGTTAGTGGGACTGACTATATACTGGATGTCCTCTATCTCGAGGGCACTATGATAGCCCCCCTGCTGTATAGTGGGGAACACCTCACTACGCATAATATCCTCGCTCAGGAACACAGGGACTATCTTAGCCAGACCGCGCTCTGCCTCTACCCGTCGAGAGCCACCCTCAAGTAGAGTGCGTAGGAATTGTATCTGCACCTGCACTTCATTAGTAGCATCGCTACCAGTCAGCCTACTAACCTGTAGTAGCTGCTCAATAGCGTACTCGCCGCGTATACCGGCTGCGGCACTAGTAGCCATAGCGGCCCCCATATTAGGATTACGAGATGTACTCTCTATCTGGTCTAGGAATACGCGCATCTCACTACGAGTAGTGATAGCCTGCTTACGGCGCCCCTCTCTATCTAGTAGATAGTAGCGCTGCTCTCTCTCATCGAATACAATACGGTCATCGCTACTCACTAGTACATTATCGAATGTCCAGTCCCGCCCTAGTAGACTAGCCTTACTACTCTTAGTAGCCTGATCTAGGAAGCCGCGCCTTACCCTATGTAGTGGGTTAGCATACGCGTAGTCACTATAGGCTCCCTCCAGTGCCATAATCATGACAGTAGGGCGGGCCCGTCCAGAGCCTATCAATCCCCGCTCTCTACTAGCGAAGAGTTGAGATTGCACTATAGTAGCGCGGAATAGCTCGGCCAGTACGCTATCATCCTCAGTGGGTATATCCTCACTATCGATACCCAGGCGGTCGGCCAATTCATACCGTATAGCCTCTAATTCTACAGCCGCCTCATTACTCATAAAGCGAGATATTCTACCACTGAATATAGCACCATAGCGATAGCTATCATCTACGATACTACTATCTAGTCCACGTGCCTCTAACCCCGCGCGCAGGTCAGCTAGGTATGCGTCCTGATACATGCTGCCCTGCAGTACATCTACATTGCTACCACCGTAGCGGGCTCGATACCTAACGGGAGTCATCTCAGGTATGACCTTACCGGTATCAGTGGTACTAACTAACTCCAGCACCCGGGTATAACCCTCGCTTATATCCATGAGCGGGCGCATACCAATCACGTTCTTGAGACGCTGAGGCACCTGATCCGGCTTATTAGGATCAAAGAAGAACCGGAGTAGGTTATCGCCGCGGGCATCAAACTCTGCCTCTAGCAGGGAGCGGTCTATACCCAAATGACTCACTGCCTTCATGTATTCGCTCAGCTCATCTCGCCGTATGATATCCCCCACACCAGTGCTGTGTATGATGGATAGGTCGAAGACCTCACTGGCAGTGGCACGGCGAGATAGAGGTAGCACATTATTATAGCCAGTAAAGTACTGGCTCTCATCAGTAGCCGTAGAGTCTATATTACCTTCAGCAACTCGTACAAAGAGGAAGTCATCGCCTACACCAAGGTCAGATACCGGACCTATAGGCAGTGGGCTAGCAGTATAAGCAAAGGCACTCAGATTACTAAAAGCAGTCTCATTAGCCTTAATACGGCGTAGTGCAGCATTAACTATAGATATACCAGCG
>NZ_JADBUZ010000013.1:0-60048 GCF_020245305.1 Microcystis sp. M20BS1
TTCTCACCATACTATCAAGAATGGTTCTATTCATAATGGAAAACCCAAACGTCAATGTAAAGAATGTGGTCGTCAGTTTGTGATCAATCCCACTAATAAAACTGTCTCTGACGAAACCAAACAATTAATTGATAAACTCTTACTCGAACGAATTTCCTTACGAGTAATTGCTAGAGTAACAGGGGTAAGTTGGTCATTTTTACAAAATTATGTCAACAGTAGTGCGATCGCACTATCCATAACTTGTCCCCTCATCGCTGAAAACCCATGCTATCCTTGAGGTATCCACCCAAAATCCTCAAATCAAATCGTTATGAACGATGCTGACCTAGATACCAATTCTCCTTTATTGCAAACCCTTCAGACATTACCTGTCCAACAACAACAAGAAATTCTCGATTTTTTGGAATCTATAGTCAATCAACACCATCAAACCCAAATAACCCAAACAGGTAGAATTGCAGGATTATATCAAGGTCAAGGCTGGATCAGCGATGACTTTAACGAACCCCTAACCGATGAACTCTTGCCGCCAACTTAACCCATGCAACTTTTATTAGATGCCCATAGCTTTATTTGGTGGTCAATTAACTCAGAAAAACTATCACTAACCGGGCAAGATTTGTTATTTGATCGAAATAATCGCTTGTTTTTAATCGTTGCTAGTGTCTGGGAAATGCAAATAAAACTGCAACTGGGAAAATTACAACTTAACCCATCTTTACAGGAATTAATTAAAAATCAAATAACCATTAATAATCTAGAAATACTTTCTATTGATCTAGCACATATCTGGACACTAGCAACCCTTATCCACTATCATAAAGACCCCTTTGATCGACTTTTAATATCCCAATCAATAACCGAAATTATGCCTATTCTGAGCATTGATGAGATATTTGACCTTTACCCCGTTCAAAGAATTTGGTAAATTTCCCAAAATGTTAGGCGATCGCTCACCTCGCAGCTAGGTCAAGCAACACCCCCACCCAACGTCAAAGGCAGACAACAGAAGGATACACATCCCAAAAAAACAACTGTGTCAAAAGCTACAATTTAATAAATCTTTACATTCCTCTCCCTAGCTTAGCGATTCACAGAGCAAGGATTCTCAGGTGTTTTCCCCTGTTTTACTGCTTCTCAGACGAACTATCCTTTTCCGTGAGGGATTGTGGCGCAGTGTGTCGGATTCGCCTTTGCCTTCTCTCTTGACTGATCCTCAACTCGATCGCAAACTAAATTAAACAGGATTACCTCGCACCAGCCAGATGATAGAAATAATTGAATATGGCTAAATTACTAGAGGAAACCCTAACTAGCATTTTTGATCTACTGCGTCAACTGGCAGAGCAGATAGAATCAGAAGAATTAAGCCTAAACAGTAGCTCTCTTTCATTGTAGGCAAAAGGGGAAAGGTTTAAGAAAAAATTATCATCTTCCCCTTGCCAGACTTCTGCAAGCAGTCTATTAATTACGGGCTGCTGAAAAAGTTTTTCGTGGGGTGTGGGGTGTGGGGTGTAGGGTTTTACCGATTTTGAGGGGGTCAATTACCTAATTTTCAGGGAAAAAGTCCAGGAATTTTACCCCCGATCACTCCCAGATATGGTACTTTTTGATTGACAAAAAGTCTAAAAGTCTTACCCAACAAGGTTTTTAGATTTATTCAGCAAACCCTAATTACTATTTTCTTCAGGAGGAGAAGGTGATAAAACAGGAGGAGCAATCGGTTCAATTTTATCCTCATTAACCGGGGGATTAATCACCTCTGGAACAGGAGAAGGGGAAGGAGAAGGGGAAGGAGAAGGGGAAGGGGAAGGAAGGGGAGAAACTTGAGGACTCGGATCTGTTTCAGGAAGAGGAACAGGAATAGGAATTACTTCTTCTGGGGTGGGACTAGGAGTTAATTCTGGAGTCACTTCTGGACTAGGAATCACCTCTGGGGTAGGAGTCGGGGATGGGGTAGGAGTTGGGGAATAAATGGGAGTCCGTTGACGAGAAGGTCGTCGGATAGGGGGAAAATCTTGGGAGGGAGGAGGAATGATTTCAGGAGTAGGAGAAGGTTCGAGGGTTGGTGATGGTTTGATTTCCTCATTTTTGGGTAAAAGAGCCATAAATCCCCGATATCCCAGGGCAAAAGCTCCAATTGTCACCGCAAAAATCAGCAAAATCCGCAGCCAAGGATTCTTTTTTTCCCCGGAATTGGGTTGAATAACCACAGTGGGGGAGACGGTTGGTTTTTGGGGTGTAGAGGACTTTAATCGGGGACTATGGGGAGAAACCGCGATAGTTGGTTGGGTGGACAAATCCGGGGATATTTCTGCCAAAGCTGCCAACATTTCCCTAGCAGTAGCAAACCGATCCCGGGGATGAAAACGGATCGCTCGATCGATTACCATAGCTAAATTAGGATTAACATTTTCTGCCTCCTGTCGCCAGAGAATTTCCCCCGTGCGCGAGTCAGTTTCTAGATATTGGGGAGTTTTTCCCGTTAATAAAAAAATCGCCGTTAAGCCTAGGCTGTAAAGGTCACTAGAAAAGACTGGTCTCCCGGCAGCCTGTTCCGAAGCCATATAACCGGGGGTGCCAAGGGCGATCGAATAGGCACTTTTTCCCGTAGGATCGAGTAAGGTGGCGACTGCTTCTTTCATTACCCCAAAATCGATTAAAACGGGCAAATTATCACTATTTCTTAAGATAATATTATCGGGTTTCACATCCCGGTGAATAATGCGGCGACTGTGAATAAAATCAAGAACAGGCAGTAAATTCTCTAAAATCGTCCGCACTGCTGAGGAAGATAAATTTCCCTGTCGTTGCTGTTTTTGGGTTAGTGTCTCCCCTTCAATCCACTCCTGCACCAGATAGAAGTGATTATCTTGGGCAAAATAACCGTATAAACGGGGTATTTGGCGATTTTGCTCTCCCAATTCCTCTAAAACGCTTGCTTCTTTCTGAAAACGTTCTTTTAACCATTCTGGCATCTCCTCACTTTGAATAGCCGGCTGCAATTTTTTAATCACACAGCGCCGTTGAGAAGGCATATTCGTATCGATAGCGATATAAGTTTCCCCAAATCCCCCCCTAGCAAGGGTGCTAACAATTTGGTAGCGATTGTTTAAAAGCACTAGATTCATTACCCTGAGAGTGCAAGCGTGGTCATAAATTGTTCCTAGACTAACATTCTTTCGTTAAGGAAAAAGTCAAGGGAAAAACTAGAGTCAAGTCTAAGGAATCCAGCGACGGATTTTCGTCCACAAAGGTGCATTATCTTGACTACTCATCTCCTGAAAACCTTGATAACAATCGTAGGCGCGATTAAGATGGGCAGTGATTTCTGTAGCATTGGGATGGGAATTGCGATCGGGATGCCAATAACACAAGAGAGTTTTATAATTGTTCTCAATCCGGCTAGTCGTGGTAAAAGGAGTAATCCCCAAAACTCGCCACCAAACGGGATTAGCGGACTCTATAATCATCACGGCCAAGGAACGGGGCGAAGGATAGAGAATTTGGGCGATTAATGACCAATCTGCCCCATAACACACCCGATAAACCGCTTTAACCCGCTCTTTTCCCAACTGTTCACAAGCTTGTAAATGCCATTGACGAAAATCCCTCCGCATCTGCTGATGAGTTCGCAAATCTCGCCTGGCGAATCTGCCCTCAGCTAGTTTATTAGTGCCAATAGTGTTAAAGTTACCATTAGCGATCGCTTTTAGATCCCAGTAAAGATGATAAAAAGGATCTTGACCCAAGGCGAGACTTTCGAGAATTTCCTTAGCGTAACCTCTAGCTGGATTTAATCGCAATAATTCCCGTAATTCCCGACAAAACTGCTCATTTTCGGGCATACCGCGCCATTGCCAATAGTTAACATCCGGTTTTGCCAGAGACTGCCTATATACACTGCGCCACACCTGGGGAACAGTACAGGCGATCGGGGTAGCCAAGGGAGTAGCCAGGGGATAAAATTGACCCTTTAAAGAGCTTTCAGGAGCATCTTCTAGTAAACAGGCAAGATGATAGGCGGGATGACTACGGGGCTTTTTTTGGGGGCTAATAAACCAAAAAGCCGTTAAAATGACAATTAAGTACAGGAGTAGAGAAAGAATTTGCTCCGCCATGGCAACTTTTAGTTAGTCTGCTCAGTTACCTCAAGAATTATAATTTGTGCTATGGTCGCTGAAAAGTTCTTTGTATCTCGGCTGATTGTCAGAAATCCACAAAATGGGGTGATATGTCGAAAGTTTCCATATATTCTTACTCTAAGGATTGTTGTTGGCAAATTTTCTTTATAGTTAATAGTTAGCTTGCCATCTTTACGCTCAAAAATCGGAGTTCATAGACTTATATAGTCTCCAGAGTAAAATTAACCAAAGGGTGATTTCATGAAATTGCTAATAAAAATACTAAAAAACTTTCGGAAATTATTCAAGTCAGAAGTTACTTCTCAAGAGTTAAATATCAGAGAAGGTTTGGAGTACCTAAAAGAAACCTCTGAATCCGCCAATAAAACATGGGAATTGTTTCAATATTTTCGTAGTGAAATTCAACATGAACATAGCTTATTAATGGGTCGTGTAACTTGGTATATTACTTGCCAATCTTTTTTACTTACTGTATATGCTATTACTTACAGCAATAGCAAAGGACCAAACTGGTTTTCTAATCTTTTGCTACCGAGCCTAGCAATTATTGTATCTTTTTTGTCTTATTTTATGATTCAGGGTGCTACAAAAACTATTGATATGTGGGGGAAATTACGTTTAAAATTAGTTAGTGAGAATTCAAAATTAGACCCTGTTCTTATTCCTCGATGGCGTTCAAATGCTCCTAAAGATGACCCTATTCATTTGAGAGCACTTTGGTTTCCTCAGTTTATTTCAATTCTTTTTGTAGTCATTTGGGTGCTGATTGCATATTTTTCTTGGAGGTTTCCTTGGCTATAACTACCAGCGATCGCCGCTATGGTAGATATGGTAAAGTGCGTTCCTTAATGCGAGTCCTACCGCTACAGCGATCGATTTTGGGGAACACACCATGGTCATTGATTCAAGTAAATGATAATAATCTAAAAACGTCTAGGCACAGCGACGGACGGGAGTGCGATCGGATATAGACAAATATGGAGGTATTTTACCTTACTTTTTGGAGCCGTGATCTGTGGGCAATATGACATGATTAATAGAAGAAACAGGGAGTAAAGAGTATGGCTACCTATCAAGATGTTCGCCGGCAAGTGGAGAATCTCACCCCAGACGAGCAACTTCGCTTGTTAAAAGAGTTAGCTGTAATGGTTCGTCGCCCTATGCTTGTTAAGCCCAAGCATAGCATTATGAAACTAGAAGGACTAGGAAAAGAAATCTGGAATGGACTTGATGCTCAAGAGTACGTTAATCAGGAACGAGCCTCATGGAATGGCTGATGCAACTACAAGGTCAAGTTGTGGGTTTGGATACCGCGCCACTCATTTACCTGATCGAGCAAAATCAGGCATATTTAGGGCTTGTTCGTGCCTTTTTTGGGGCGCTAAGTCGAGGCGAGTTTCAAGTTGTTACCTCTACGTTGACGCTGACGGAAGTTTTGGTGCATCCATTACGCTCAGGTAATGTAGAACTTGCCTGCCAGTATCGTGATATTCTTCTCGATCAAGAAAACTTAATTACAGTACCTATTTCTGTTGAGATTGCCGAAGTTGCCGCCCAGTTAAGAGCAAGACAAAACTTGCGAACTCCAGACGCAATCCAGATTGCCACTGCTATGGGAGAAGGTGCTATGTTTTTCTTGACCAATGATGCCCGTTTAGCTGCTGTCCCAGATTTAAAAGTTTTGGTTTTGGATGCTCTGTAACAGTACACCAATCTGGTAGCGTGCGTTCCTTAAACATTGATTTAAGCAAATGATAATAAGCTAAAAACATCTATGCACAGCGACGGACGAGAGTGCGATCGCTTATGATGGGGTTGTAAATTTTTGTTACGAAGTGCAGATATGGTAGGGTGCGTTCCCTAATGCGAGTCCTACCGCTGGAGCGATCGATTTTCAGGAAACCCAACATCCTCACCTATTACCATGAAAGGGTATAATAAGTTTACTTAAGGTCATCAAAGAGGTAACAAAACCTTAATGGAAAGTCGTATCCATATCCATCCAGATATTTGTAATGGAAGACCTGTTATAGCTGGAACCCGAATTCCGGTGCAAACAGTTATGGAATTTTTAGGAGCAGGGGATTCTATTGAAGAAGTAATTGAATAATATCCTTCTCTGAATCGAGAAGATATTTATGCCTGTAGGCAATTTGCAGCAAGATTGATGGCGAATCACTATGAAGTCAGAAAAATTGCATGAATGGTTTTTTCTTTGATGAAAATTTACCAGCTAAAATCCTGTTCACTCCATCTTTACCGATCATTTTTAGGGAGAAGTCCAAGGGATACGGAAATTTGGCAATATGCAAAGGATAAAAAACTGGTTATTGTTACGAAAGATACAGACTTTTCCGATCAACTAATGCTTAATTTTTTTTGCACCTAAAGTAGTACATCTCCGTTTTGGCAATATACGAAAACGAGAATTTCATCAGTTTTTAGCTCCTATTTGGCCAGAAGTTGAAGCTTTGGTTATTGAACATAAATTAGTTAATGTCTATTTAGATAGAATTGAAGCATTTAGATAATTTTTCCTAACATTCATTGCGATATCGCTAAGGTGGGTAATGCCTGCCTTACTCTAGGGAAAGTCCAGTAATAATATCTTCTGGGGGAATCCCAGCTTGAATTAAATTGGTTGTTAATCCTTCTTCAAGATTATCATCTTCAATGACAATTTTATTTTTCAATAAACGAGCGTGAAATAAAATTGTATTAATCCATGCTTCTTTTTCCCAACCAGTCATAATTATTAAAAAGTTGCCTGATTCTGGATCACAAACTGGGGTAATTTTAAGGGTTTGTAATCGAGGTTGCATCGCCGACTCTTTTCTGATAACTTGAGTCAGAATATCGGCATAATTTACTGTGTTATCCATTCGCAAATTATCTCCTTTTGAGGATTATAAATAATTAAATTGATTCTATTACGTTTAATAACCAGTTGGAAAATAGCTTTTTTGAAGTGTTTTAAATAAACTGCTTGACTAATGCCCAAAAAAAGTTTTCTTTCAGGTTCTTGTGAATCTAAAGCCCATTGGTATAATTGAAGTTGTCCTATTGTTTTTTCTAATTCACTGATAACTGAAGGCGTATCAAAGTCTTTGATTTCTACGGCAATTTTACGTTCTTCTTTTTCCGCAGCAAAAAACTTTTCTGCTCCTAAATCAGCTTTAAGCAAGGTTTTTTCTAAGGTTAGAATTAAAGGATCATCAGTGATTTTCCAACCCTCTTTTTCTAAAGTATGACGTAATGATAAATGTAGATCGTCTCGTCTGGACATCCTTATAAACCCTGCTTAAGAGGTTCGATTTCTATTCTACTACAGTTCGCCCTAATTCGGATTTATTATGACCGAAAAAGCGGTAAGGTGGGCAATGCTCACCCTACTATTTCTATTTTCGCTTGGTCAGGCTAGAGACTAACCCTAATCCTCCTAATCCTAACAAGGCAACAACGGAACTCAGTGCAGATCTGGTAGGGTGTGTTCCCTCATGCAAGTCCTACCGCTGCAGCGATAGATTTGAATGATTATAAGCTAAAAACGTCTAGGCACAGCGACGGACGGGAGTGCGAGTGCCGTCGAATAATTGTAAATTTTTGTTACGAAGTGCAGTCAGATTGAAGAATTAGTGATAGGGTCGCTGAAAAGTTCTTTGTATCTCAGCTGATTGTCAGAAATCCACAAAACGGGGTGATATGCCGAAAGTTTCCCCATATCCTTACTCTGGTTATTCGGAAAGTTTCTGTATAATCAATGGTTAGCTGGCCTCGTAATATCACGATGTATCTGATTAGGAGCGATATTATGCGACTTAGTGAAAATTTTTTACAGCCAGCATTGTCAGATGATTTTTACTGGCTCAACGAGCCGACGCATTATCGTTTGGGTAATGGCTTGGAAATTTCTACAGATGAAAAAACTGATTTTTGGCAAAACACACACTATGGTTTTCAAAGAGATGATGGTCATTGCTTATTGATGCGACAAGTTGGCGATTTTTCCCTAATGACCCAAGTAGAATTTCAGCCTCGGGAAAAATATGATCAATGTGGACTAATGGTGCGGATTGACAGTCAGAATTGGATAAAAGTTTCCACGGAATATGAAAGCGAACAAGCTAGTCGGCTTGGTTCTGTGGTGACCAATTTGGGATATTCTGATTGGGCAACGCAAGACATTTCTTCACGATACCGCGAAATGTGGTATCGCATCAGTAAACGGGGGAGCGATTTTCTGCTAGAGAATTCTTATGATGGGCAGGCTTGGCTGCAAATGCGGATCACACACTTACACAAGATAGCCGACGATTGCCAAATCGGAGTGTATGCCTGCAGCCCGATAGGCAAAGCGTTTCGCTGTTGTTTCAAAACCTTGCAAATCTCAGACAATCAGTGGCTGGCAATACCGGAAGCCAGCTAACAACCGTATGCACCCGACTGGCACTTATGCGCCTTAACGCCTGGCTTGTTATGGTTCACGGCTTGTCTGTCTTATGCTAGAGTTTCATAATTACCCAAAGCTAATGAGGCAAAAAATAATGACGGACAAAAATAAGCCAGAAGAAGTTCAAGAAGCAATGATTTCAGTGGGAGTGGGTACAGCCATTGGAGCTAGTGCATCGGCAGTAGTTGGCGGTATGGGACTGGCTGTGGGAGGAACTGCTCTAGGAGTCGGTATGGCTCCAGTAGCAGCAGCAGGAGCAGTGGTCGGCACAGCAGTTTACGGAACCAAAAAAGCAATAGAAGAACAAGACGCAACGGCAATTGGAGCAGCGGCAATTGGTGCGGGTGCTGGAGCCGGTATATCAGCATTAGTTGGAGGTATGGGATTAGCAGTAGGAGGGACGGCAGTTGCAGTGACGATGGCTCCCGTAGCGGCAGTAGGAGCAGTAATTGGTTTGGCTGGGTATGGGATCTCTAAATTATTCACTGAGTAAGTAATGGCTAAACGGAAAAGACAGTCCCCCAATGCTGCTCAAAAATTAGTAAGAGGAGCAATTCGGGACTTTATTAATCAGGTTAATGGCATAGTTATTGAGCCGGAGATAAATACTCCTGTAAAGGGTACAGAGGCTTGGTATCGGGACAAACTGGCTAGAGAATTAGGAGGAAAAACCGAGGTTTACATTGATAAGGTAGGTAGAATAGATGTCTTAACTAATACGGAAATAATTGAAGTTAAAAATACAAAAGGCTGGAAATCAGCGATCGGGCAAATCAAGAGTTATGGACAGTATTATCCCAAGCATAAAATGAGAGTTCACCTATTTGAGAAATTGACTGAGAGTAAACTGGAAACTATCCAGAGAGTATGTAACCTAGAAGGTATAACTCTAACTTGGGAATAGTATGATCGCCGATTTAGTAAGATTCGTTCCCTGATGCGAGTCCTACCGCTGCAGCGATCGATTTTGGGGAACACACCATGGTCATTGATTCAAGTCAATGATTATAAGCTAAGTAGCTGGTTATAATTAAATTAAAAATGTATTTTAGGTTCGATCCCCTCTGCCCCCCTTGATAAGGGGGGTGCCGATAGGCGGGGGGATCCCCCCCGCCCCCCTTGATAAGGGGGGTGCCGATAGGCGGGGGGATCCCCCCTGCCCCCTTGATAAGGGGGGTGTCTGACAACTTTTAACGCCTACCTACTTAAAAACCTCTAGGCACAGCGACGGACGGGAGTGCGATCGGATATAGACAAATATGGGGGCATTTTACCTTACTTTTTGGAGCCGTGATCTGTGGGCAATATGACATGATTAATGGAAGAAACAGGGAGTAAAGAGCATGACTACCTATCAAGATGTTCGCCGGCAAGTTGAGAATCTCACCCCAGACGAGCAACTTCGCTTATCAAAAGAGTTAGCTGTTACCTCTACGTTGACGCTGACGGAAGTTTTGGTGTATCCATTACGCTCAGGCAATGTAGAACTTGCCGGCCAGTATCGTGATATTCTTCTCGATCAAGAAAACTTAATTAGGGTTTGCTGTATAGTTCCCCAGAGGGAATCTAGGAGCCACACAGTTGGCAAAATGGTAGTTTCGTCCCTTAGTTTCTCAATTTTATCTGGCGTTCGCTCATAAAAGTGCCAGGGTTTTGAGTCCCTCCGATCGATTTCTCAACGTTTGTTTCTGGCACTTTTCTGGCTGAAAAAGTAACAAAACCCTTTTCTGGTAAGGCTTTCACTGATATTCAGCCAGCCCTAATTTAGGTTAACTACTCCCCCACAAGCCCGCTTTTAAGTACATATATTCTACCTTTTTGTGATTGCTCGTCAGCCGCGCTCGATCATTGAAAATCTAACATAGAACTTGTAGATTTTTCTACCCATCCTAGCCGATTTTTTACGTTGTAAACTGCCAGTTTTACCATATTCATGCTCGCAGATATTCTGTAAGGATTTGCTGGCTTTTTAGGGTTAGGATCTATTTTAACGACATTTCCACTCCAAAGATCACTACCAGTTGCCCAGTCTAATCCAGCCAACAATGAAATTTTAGCACTATCAAAACTGTTGTTATTTTCATCATAAATATCGTGCAACAAGTATCCTAATATTTCTAAGCCTACACTACGTCCTAAAATACAACTTGTCTGAAATTGAGTTAACTGATCAACGGTTAATTTATCTGTGCTATTCTCCGCTATTTCTCTAGTTTGAGAACACTCATGAAAAAACTGATTTAAACATTTAGATAAAGCCTCAGATGATTCTTCAACGCTTATCTCTGTTAAATCAGAACTAATGTCGTTATCAAATGCTAAACTTACTAATTTAGCCACATAGTTAAATGTATAAATAAGTTTCTTTTTTAACGAAGTTTGATCTTTGATAGCTTCTGTTTTACCATCAAACATAGACACTTGATAGAGTAAATTTTTAGTAATACCCACCCGTCCTTCAAATTCACCAAAGGAAAGGAGTAATGATTTATCTAAAGGTCTTGTTTGAGCCATATCTCTAAAATCAGTTTGGCATTGTCTAAAATCCCCTTCCAAGACCAAAGTAATAGGAAAATCATTATCACCGATTAGTTCCCCCTCAGAATTGGTAATCAATTCGTGAATAGCGCGTTTACGATGTTGACCATCTGTAATATCTAATTTGATTCCACGTCCAATTACAACCAAGCATAGCCCACGAGCAAGATCGATCAGCTTAATTTTTTCTGGATCAACATTAGCTGTTAGAGTTCCTAAAATCCATGGTTTATCTTGTTTAATCCGCTTAAGGATATATTCTTTAACTTCCTCTGTATGTCCTTGAACCTCTGGGCGATTTTTTCCTGAATCGGGATCGTTCCCTGTAGATGGCTTTGCTTGGAGCAAGGTTGGTAAATCATGAGCGGGAACGTTTATTTGAACCATTTTTCGTTTTCCTTGTTGGAAAACTAGCCCAAGATAGCATTTCTCTCTGTAATGCTCAGAAAAGTAGTATTCCAGTACCTGATTCAGTTGTTGAGTCAAATCTGAAGAATGCGGTGCAATATCAGACATAATAAAAAAAAACACCAAAAAACACTCAATACTCATATATTATATCAGTTATCTTAATGATGAGGCATGAAGTTTTCGTTTTGGGGAATAGGAAACGCCAGAATAGGGAACAAGGAACAGCAGCTGATCGTCCAGGGGTGATTCCGAATCCCGTCATACTTCATCTTTAGGCGAAACTCTGTAGTCATCCTTGAGACACTCAGTATGGAGAGAAATACGGACTTTTTATGACAGATACCCTCAAATCAGATAAGTCGCCTATCCGTACTATTGCGGAGTTTGTCGAGGATTTAAATTATTTAACTCAAGAAATACAGGAATTATACTGTGCAGATACTATTCCTTGGGTTGTGGGAGTATCATGGGGAAAAGATAGTACAAGTATATTGCAGTTAATCTGGAATGCGATCGCCGCCTTACCATTAGAGAAGCGAAACAAAACCATTCATGTCATCACTACCGATACTTTTGTTGAAAACCCAATTGTTTCTACTTGGGTACGCAGATGTATTAGACAGCTTACAGAAGCGGCAAAACAGCAACAAATGCCTGTTAAATCGCATCTACTGCATCCTGAAGTTGACGCTACTTTCTGGGTTTGTCTGATAGGAAAAGGATATCCTGCACCAAGGCGCGGCTTTCGCTGGTGTACTGATCGCATGAAAATTCAGCCTGTCAATAACTTTATTCGCAATTTAGTCAGAGTTCATTGTGAAACTATTGTTGTGCTAGGAATTAGGAAGGCTGAAAGTCAAGCGCGAGCAATCGCCATGAAAAAACATGAAATAGGTAGAGTTCGTGACAGATTAAGCCCCAATGGACGTTTAATCAACTCTTTGATTTATACTCCCATAGAAGATTGGCGTACTGATGAAGTATGGATGTACCTGCTTCAGTGGGAAAATCCCTGGGGAGGAGATAACAAAGAATTATTAGCAATGTATCGAGGAGCGACTGCGGATAATGAATGTCCCCTAGTGGTAGATACTTCCACTCCTAGCTGTGGAGATTCGCGCTTTGGTTGTTGGGTGTGTACGATGGTGAATAAAGATAAATCGATGGAGGCAATGATACAGAATGACGAGGAAAAAGAATGGTTACAACCGCTTTTAGACCTTCGCAACGAATTAGACTTAAAAAACGACAGAGAAAGGAGAGATTTTCGCCGTATTTATGGCAAGGTTGAACTTTTTGGTTCAGACAAGATCGAACCCATACCGGGACCCTATACTAAAAAATGGCGGGAATATTGGCTGAGAAGGGTATTAGAGGCCCAGGAGAGCGTGCGTACTAATGCGCCAGAGGATATGAAAGATATTACCCTAATTACCACGGAGGAACTCAGCGAAATTCGCCGGATTTGGAGGGAAGAAAAGCACGAATTTGATGACCAATTACCGAAGATTTATAAACAAGTGACTGGAGAAACTTTTCAAGATCCGCGACCGGGAGCGGATAATAATCTTTTGGGGAGTGAAGAATGGGATATCCTCGCGGATATCTGTGCCGAGGATTCCATGCACCTAGAATTATTGGCTAAACTTATCGATACAGAACGTCAATATTTTCTAAAAATCTCTCGCAAGGGTATTTACAAAGACCTAGAAAAATGCTTTGAGTCTAGTTCTCGTAGTAAAGAGGAAGCGATCGAAAATGCTCGTTATGTCTATGATCTAAAGAATGCCGCTCAAAGTGGCAATATTGCTCAGGTGAAAGAACAACTCAAGGAGAGTTTTAGTGAACCGGAAAAAGACCCACAAAAACAGTTAACTTGGGCCAGTATGAAATTCCCTACAACCGATGAGGAGGAGGAATAACGGGTTTATGTAGGGTTTGCTGAATAAATCTAACAACCTTGTTGGATAAGGTTTTTAGACTTTTTTTCCCTCAAAAAGTGCCGACCATTGGAGTGATTGGGGGGAAAATCCCTGGACTTTTTCCCTGAAAATTAGGTAATTGACCACCTGAAAATGGGTAAAACCCCACACCCCACACCCCACACCCCACACCCTACACCCTACCCCCACGAAAAACTTTTTGCCGCAAACCCTATGTAAACTGGCGATCGAGTTGACCATCAATAAAATTACTGTTTCCCGATGACGAGATGAAACCCTACCAAAAAATTCCTATTCGTGAATGTGGGGAACCCCTAGTACCTATACCCGCAGATAAGTTTGTTATCCCTTCTCCCCATGCTTACGAGAAATTAGGAGCTAATTATCGCGGTAAATCTCCCTATTTTTTGCGACAAGGGGTGTTAAATCCCCTGATTGATGCTCAAAACCGTCTGCAAGTCTATCAACCCGGTTGGCAAATTTTGATTTTTGATGCCTATCGACCGATCGAAGTGCAACAATTTATGGTCGATTATAGTTTTCAGACTCTCCTAGACACAAGAGGGTTAGCCAAAGAGAAACTATCGGAGGCAGAAAGTCAAGCGATTTTAACAGAAGTTTACACTATTTGGGCGGTTCCCAGTGATAATGCCGCCACCCCGCCACCCCATAGTACCGGAGCGGCGATCGATATTACCCTAGTGGACGAGAAGGGACAAGCGATCAACATGGGGGGAGAAATCGATGAGATCGGAGAGCGATCGCATCCCGATTATTATATCGCCGCAAAAAGCCCGCAAGAACAGAGCTATCATCAAAAACGAGTTTTATTGGCTAAAGTGATGAAGGAGGCGGGATTTAGCCGACATAAGGGGGAATGGTGGCATTTTTCCCTAGGGGATCAGATGTGGGCCTGGTCGCTCGATCGACCCTACGCTATCTATGGCAGAGTTGAGGATTAGGGAGATAGCTGTTAGGGGTAAACTGAAAGCAGCTGGTCTAGATAAATACTGATATACTAACAAAACAAGACTCAAAGCTTAGACCGGCTTCTGATCGATGATCGCCAAGATTTGCTCAACAAAAGCTTGGTGATCAACCACTGGTTTAGAAATATAACCATCGGCCTGACTCTGCTTGAGAAAATTCTCTCGATCGCCTTCCATAGCGTGAGCAGTGACGAGAATAACGGGTAAATCGGCGGTTTCGGGGTTAGCTTTGAGAATTTGGCTGATTTTAATACCATCTACCGCTTTCCCTTCATAGACACTATGGGAGAGGGAGACATCCATTAAGATCACGTCCGCTTTCTTGTCCCGAGCAATACGAAGCACTTCTTCCACGTCTTCAGTCCCTTTGACCTCTAGACCACCTCGTTTAGTCAAAATTTTGGCAAAAACGCGAAAATTTATCGGGTCGTCTTCTACAATCAAAACAGTTGTCATAGGGAAGCTCAGGGATAAACAAGGTTAAAACGGGCAAAATGCCCTATGATTCACAGCTAGACAGATTAAAAACGAGAGACTCATGGCCAAACAACTGGATTTCTTAGCTACTGGTCAAATTATACCCACGGCCTTACACCAAGAGATGGAACGCTCCTATCTAGAATATGCCATGAGTGTGATCGTGGGGCGAGCCTTGCCGGATGTACGCGATGGATTAAAACCAGTCCATCGTCGCATATTATACGCTATGCACGAACTCGGTTTAACCCCCGATCGCCCTTTTCGCAAATGTGCGCGGGTGGTGGGGGATGTCTTGGGTAAATATCATCCCCACGGCGATCAGTCAGTGTACGAGGCACTGGTTCGTATGGTACAGGATTTTTCCAGTCGTTACCCACTTTTATCGGGCCATGGTAACTTTGGTTCGATCGATAACGACCCCCCGGCGGCCATGCGTTACACAGAAACCCGTTTGGCCGGCATCGGTGATCAGGCGGTTTTAGGGGGAATTAGCGATGCTATCGTTAATTTTAGCAGTAATTTTGATAATTCTCAACAGGAACCCGTTGTTTTACCCGCTCAGTTACCGATACTGATTCTTAATGGTTGTTCGGGTATTGCGGTAGGGATGGCGACTAATATCCCTCCCCATAATTTAGGGGAAGTGGTGGAAGGTTTAATCGCTTTGATCGATAATCCCGATTTAAGCGAGGAAAAGTTAGTAGAAATTATCCCCGGTCCCGATTTTCCCACGGGAGGCGAGATTTTAGATGATACCGGCATTCGCGAGGCCTATCGCACCGGTAGGGGGATTATTCCCGTGCGCGGAGTGGCGAAAACTGAAACAATTATCATTGAGGGCAAGCGCCGAAGGGAAAGGACGGCAATTGTGGTTACTGAGTTGCCTTTTCAGGTGAATAAGGCGGCATGGATTGAAAAAATCGCCGAATTAGTTAATTTAGGAAAATTGGAGGGAATTGCCGATATCCGCGATGAAAGCAATCGCGAAGGCATTCGGGTGGTGATTGAATTAAAGCGGGAAAGTCAACCGCAGCAGGTTTTGGCCGCTTTATACCAACAAACAGCGCTGCAGACTAATTTTGGGGCAATTATCCTGGCTTTGGTCGATAATCAACCCCGGCAGTTGTCTTTAAAACAAGTTTTACAGGAATTCTTGCACTTTCGAGAAACGACTCTCACTCGTCAGTATGGCGATGAGTTGCAACAGGCCAGCGATCGCTTACACTTAGTCGAGGGTTTATTATTAGCTTTGCAGAATATCGATCGAGTGGTGGATATTCTCAAAAATGCCCCCGATGGGACGACGGCTAAGTATCGTTTTCAGGCAGAATTGGGCATTAGTGACCCTCAAGCTGATTCTATCTTAGCTATGCCTCTGCGTCGTTTAACCGGTTTGGAAAGACAAAAGTTAGAGACGGAAGCGACGGAATTACAAACAAAAATTCAACAGTTAGAAACCCTCCTCCATAACCGTCAGGAGTTTCTCAAGTCTCTGAAAAAAGAATTGCGCTCTTTAAAGAAAAAATTCGCCGATAGCAGACGGACAAAAATTCGCACCGGCAAGTCGGGGGACAGGAGACAGGAGACAGAAGGGAAGAAACAGGATTCTGTGGTGAAAAAACAGGAGACAGTCCCGATGAAAAAATTTTCACCCCCACAGACGAAAGAGGTTTCCTTACCTACACCCCACACCCCACACCCCACACCCTCTTTGAAGGCAGAAGTTAAAAAACAGGAGAATAAAGTTAAGAAAAAGCCTGAGAGTGAGAATGCACCGAGTTTAAGCCTATTTACGCCCCAAGAACCCCCAGAAAATGCGATTTTATTGCTTGATGCAGAAGATAAAATTAGTTGGACGACACCGGAAGAGCGAGCGCCGGACCGGGGTTTAATTATCTATCAACAGGCGATCGAAAAACGGGAAAATTTTCTAGTTATCCTCGATAATGCTAAAGCTTACCCGATTGCTATCCGGGAAGTCCCCCCGCAAGCGAATCAACCGGTGTTAATCTCCAGTCTGCTGACCAAAACCGCCCAAAAAGAGTCAGAAGCGGTGTTAAATCAATTTTTCTTGACGGAACCTCAAAAAAATCAAGAATTGCTTTTACTGAGTCAACAGGGGCGAATAAAGCGACTTCCCATCAATGAATTGGAGGGGGTTGGTAGTCGGGGTTTGTCCCTGATGAAATTGAAAGAAGATGATCGCCTATATGGTGCTATTTTTACTCACGAAGGCCTAGACTTAGCGATCGCCACCAGTAGCGGTCGGGTGTTGCGTTATCCTGTGCGCGAGGAATTATTGCCAATTATGGGTAAATCTGCCCAGGGTTTAGCAATTTTGCGATTGCGCTACGGGGAACATCTAGCTGGCTGTGTTTCTCTCTCCCATCGGGAAAATCTGCTGCTGATTTCGGGATTAGGTTACGGAAAAAGACTGGCGATCGAGAATTTACGCCTATCACAATTAGGCGATCTTGGTTCACCCGCTTTACAATTCGTCAACAAACAGGATAGTTTAGCGGCCATGGTAGCGGCGCGGGCGGGGAGTATAGTGTTATTGAGTACCAATCAGAATCGAAAACTACCCTTAGAGGTGGAAACTGTGGCAGTCACGGGTAAAGACGGGACAGGTTCACAATTAGTCAAACTCAACCCCACAGAAAAAATTATCAAAGCACAATTGTTACACCATCTCTAAGTCAATGGCGAAAAAACCGAAAAATGTTGCTCGTAAACACCGAAATTGGCAAAAATGGTTAAAACTAACTCTAATTCTGGTTTTTGGGTTTATTATCCTTAATTTAGCGATTAATTTAGCCATCCGCTGGCCAATTAATCAACAAAAACCCGTTGATGCCATCTTAGTTTTGGGGGGCAGCATTCGTCGGGAAATTTATGTGGCCAATCTGGCCAAGCAATACCCCAATATACCGATTTTAATTTCCCAAGGCTCGAAAGATCCCTGTATTTTATTACTATTTGAACGAGCAAAAGCACCAAAAACTAACGTCTGGTTAGAAAAGTGTGCTAATTCTACCTTCGGCAATTTTTTCTTTGCCGTGCCAATTTTAAAACAATGGGGAGTACATAAAGTAAAAGTTGTCACTTCTCCTACTCATTTACCCCGCGCTAAATGGTTAGCAGAAATTCACTTGCAATCCCACGGTATAGCAGTAGAAATTGATGCAGTCCGAGAAATTGGTATCCCTGGTAATCACGAATCAAAGCTAAAAACTGGTTTAGATGTGACTAGAAGTATAATTTGGGCTTTTGTCGGACAATTAATCTCTCCCCCCTGTTGGCAAGTCATTCCCTTAAATTCCGTTGATTTAGAAGCTTGGCGCGATCAAGGTTTTCAATGTGAATATCAAGGTAAGATCAGC
The DNA here is from genome assembly GCF_020245305.1 of Microcystis sp. M20BS1. Taxonomy (NCBI): domain Bacteria; kingdom Bacillati; phylum Cyanobacteriota; class Cyanophyceae; order Chroococcales; family Microcystaceae; genus Microcystis; species Microcystis sp. M20BS1. Next base: position 18,343 of record NZ_JADBUZ010000013.1, read on the forward strand.
TAAACCATCCTCTCCCAGTTAGTTTTTTAGCGGCTGCATCCCATGTTTGTAAATCCACTAAGTTGGGGTTTTTAAAGGCAAACTCTCTCTTCCCATTTGTCACTTCCCTATCCCTTTTAAACAGGATTTAGTATCAGAAACCCGATCGGGAATTTGCGATCGCATCTAGAGCCAGATTCAGTTTCAGCACGTTAACCCCCGGTTCGCCGAAGATGCCGAGAAAGCGCTCGTCGGTGTTTTTGATAATCAGTATCTCCACTTGATTCGTCGGTAATCCCCGCACCTGCGCCACCCGCTCGATCTGCGCTCTGGCGGCCTCTGGGGTGATATGGGGATCGAGACTGGAACCGGAGGTATATACCAGAGCTGCGGTGGGTTTGATTCCCGCTTTCTCTAATCGGGGAATCTCCCCCTCTATAGCTTTCGCCGGATCAGGATCGGGTTTTCCTTTAATGCGATCGATCAATACAGGGTTACTGGGAGCTAGGTTACTCGCTCCCGAAATTCCGGTTTGCAAGATCTTGTTAGGATCGTTTTTCGGATCGGCCGTACTGTAGTCGGTGGTACTCGGACGACTATTAAAATAGCGATCACTGGTGAAAGGTTGCCCAATTAGAGCCGAACCCACCACTTGACCTTGATTATTGGTAATTAAACTCCCGTTCGCTTGCCAGGGAAAAAGAATTTGACCGATGGCGATCATCGAGAAAGGATAGATCAGCGCAGTGATCACCCAGAGAACTAGGGTAGAACGGATGGCTCTACCGGCATCGCGTGCAAAACTCATGATTAAAACCTCTCCGGTATAAAGATGACAAGGAATAGGTAGATAAATAAAGCAAAAGCGACTAATCCTAAAAGGGTTAATGCGAAGGATTGCCCCCTATCGATAGTGCTTCCCGTAGAAGCTTGAACGATGGAGGAGAAAAGAATTGTTAGACAGAAATTTAAGAAAATATACCAAAAAAATCGGTATTTTCTAAGGGATACTTTCATAAGAATTAGAGTTTTTGGGCGATTTGTTTTTGCCAGTAAATCAAGAAAATAGCTGTAGTTGTCAAAAATTATCAGACACCCCCCTTATCAAGGGGGGATTAAGGGGGGATCGACACCCCCCTTATCAAGGGGGGATTAAGGGGGGATCAAAGACAAAATCTATTTTCAATTTAATTATAACCACTTACTTAGCTGTAGTTGTCGATAGGTTGTCTTGTTCTCCTTTTTCAATTCATAGTTAAGAATACATTGGCCCACATATCTAGCCAAATTAATAGGAACAGCATTGCCAATCATTTGTTCTAGATTAGATTTTGTTCCAGCAAAAATAAAGTCTTTAGGAAAAGTTTGAATATAGCTTCGCTCCCTCGTTGTTAGCGGTCTTAATTTTTCCTTAAGATGACAAGCATCCCCGGGATGTTGTCGATAGGTTTTGGGAACTGGTCGATTTACTCCTCGAATAGTAGGGCTAGGTTCATAAATACTGAATATCGCCCTTCTTTGATAGCTTCTAGGATGTCTATAATAGTATTCTATATCTAATTCTTTGCCCATATAGTCAAATACAGTCAGAGGTTGACTTGATAGATTTTCATTAATTTCATCGATTAAAAAATCATCTTCTTCCTTCATTTTACCGATCAGAAAATATCTTTTTCTAGTTTGAGGAACTCCGCAGTAACAAGAATTAATAACTTTTTCAGTTAAACCATAACCATGGCTTTTAAAAATTTGTTTTGCTTGAATGAGTATTTTACTTTTCTCAATTCTATCCACATTTTCCATAACAAACCATTGGGGACTTACTCTAGTTACAATTTCAGCGAATGTGAGCGTTAGATTCGCTCGTCCTAAACCCTCGTCTCTCTTCCCAGCACTGGAAAAGTCTTGACAAGGAGGGCTGCCGACAATAATCTCAGGATTATATTGAGCCAATATTTCTTGGCTAGATTCTCTAGATAAATCGACATTAAATATCGGATGACTAAAGTTATTTCTATAGACATCTATAGCAGGTATCCAATTATCAAATGCGGCCACAATAGTAAACCCCGCTTTCTGGAAACCTAAAGATAAACCACCACAACCAGCGAATAAATCGATTGTGATCATTTTGCTCCCTCCTCTAAATTGACTCTCGAAAGCATAAAATAAATTATCGGAATCGGGAGCTAGACCGTATAACTCTTTTGTACTTAACTCCGCCAGTTGAATTTTTAAATTTTTATCGAGTTTCAGATATACATTTTTCAGTCCTTTCCCATCTAAGTAAGCGCACAAAGAAGCTGGAAATGAGGAGTTAAATTGATTTTTACCCCAGGTTTCTTTTTGGGTAAAATCCCGATTCGAGTGCTTCAATCCGAATAAACTAGGCTTAAATATTGCCGATTTTGCCATTACCTCAACCCGATCGCTGAAATTATCTCATCAATAATCTTAATAGCAATAAACGGCGCAATCATGCCTCCCACGCCGTAGATGAGGATATTGCGCCGCAATAGTTGGTCAGCCGTGAGCGGGCGAAATTGAACGCCTTTAAGTGCTAGGGGAATCAAAACGGGGATAATCAGGGCATTGTAGATCAGGGCTGAGACGATCGCCGATTGAGCGCTTTTCAAACCCATGATATTTAAAGCACCGATCCCGGCAGCGGCGAAAATCGTCGGGATAATGGCGAAATACTTCGCGATATCGTTAGCTACCGAAAACGTGGTCAGGGCGCCGCGGGTAATTAATAACTGTTTGCCGATGGTCACTAAATCGATCAGCTTGGTCGGGTCGGAATCGAGGTCCACCATATTGGCCGCCTCCTTCGCCGCTTGGGTTCCGGAGTTCATCGCCACACCGACATTAGCCTGGGCCAGTGCGGGTGCGTCGTTGGTACCGTCTCCCGTCATAGCAACTAACTTGCCCTTGGCTTGCTCGCGACGGATCACCTCGATCTTATCTTCTGGGGTGGCCTCGGCGATAAAATCATCCACCCCCGCCTCCGCCGCAATCACCGAGGCCGTGATCTGGTTGTCGCCGGTGAGCATGATCGTTCTCACACCCATGCGCCGTAATTGGTCGAAACGCTCTTTTAATCCCGGCTTCACGATGTCCTTGAGATAGATCACCCCGTAGATATCGTTACCCCGACAGACGGCGAGGGGAGTCCCCCCCAAACGGGAAACCCTTTCCTGTGCCTCATCGAGGGTATCGGGAACGGAACCACCGCGGGAACGGACGAAACCTTTAATCGCGTCTACGGCTCCCTTACGGTATTCCTCCCCGTCCCTATCGGTGCCGCTCATGCGGGTACGAGCGGAGAATGGGATTGCCTCGCCGGGTTGGCCATCGATATCGAGGTTTGCGCCCAAATTCCGGGCTAAAGCAACGATCGAGCGTCCTTCCGGGGTTTCGTCGAAAAGGCTGGCCGCTAGACAGACGCGGGCTAATTCCTCGAGGTTATGACCGTTGACGGGGATAAATTCGTCAGCTAGCCGGTTGCCGAGGGTGATTGTTCCCGTTTTGTCGAGAAGGAGGGTATTTACGTCGCCGCAGGCTTCCACCGCGCGTCCAGAGGTGGCGATGACATTAAACTGAGCCACACGATCCATGCCGGCGATACCGATCGCACTCAATAAACCGCCGATCGTCGTGGGAATGAGGGCGACGAGGAGGGAGATCAAGATGGCGATACTGGAGCCGGCCCGAAAGGTATCCGCAACCGCCGGCCCGAGGCTCGTTTCCAGAAAACCAGCGATATAGTTCCCGATCGAGGGAATCGTGGCCACGACAATTAAAAAGACCTGGGTTAACACGGCCAGAAGTACCGTCAGGGCGATCTCGTTGGGGGTTTTCGTGCGCTCGGCCCCTTCCACAAGGGAGATCATGCGATCAATAAAACCCCGGCCGGGATCTTGGGTGATCCGCACTGTCAACTCGTCCGAGAGAAGCCGCGTACCACCGGTGACGGAACTGGCGATGTCGGTGCCGGGTTGTTTGAGGACGGGGGCCGATTCTCCGGTGATCGCCGATTCATCCACCGAACCGATTCCCTCGATCACTTCCCCGTCGGCGGGAATCACGTCCCCGGCCAGCAATTTTACCCGATCGCCCCGATGCAAGGCCGTGGAACTGACCGACTCGATCGAGCCGTCGGCCAGGATTTTTCGGGCGATCGTGTCGCTGCGGGTGGAGCGTAGGGCATCGGCCTGGGCTTTTCCCCGTCCCTCTGCGATCGCCTCGGCGAAGTTGGCAAACAGCACCGTCAAGAAGAGGATCAGGGTGATGATGCCGTTAAGTAGCCGTTGTTGTCCCCTATCCCCTGCGATCGTGCCGAATAGATGCGGGTCGATCGTCACCAGGGCCGTGACGATTGTTCCCAACCAGACCACGAATAGGACAGGGTTACGCACGGCGATGCGCGGGTCGAGTTTGAGGAAGGACTGCCGGATCGCGCTTTGATAGAGACCGGTCCGGTTTACCTTGGGGGTATGGCGGCGGTCGTCCCGGCGACCTCTCGGCACTCGCAACGGGCGGGGGGACTTAGAATTTCCTCTGTTCGTTCTCATAAATTATCTAGGGCTGGTTGAATAAATCTAAAAACCTTGTTGGGTAAGACTTTTAGACCTTTTGTCAATCAAAAAGTACTGGATATGGGAGTGATCGGGGGGAAATTTAGGCACTTTTTCCCTGAAAATTAGGTAATTGGCCACCTCAAAACTGGTAAAACCCCACACCCCACACCCCACACCCCACACCCTACCCCCCGGAAAAACTTTTTGCCGCAAACCCTGTCTAAACTCCTAGCCGATCATCCGGGTGATTTGAAAGGCTTCCGCGATCGGACCCAAGGCCAATATCGGCAAGAAAGTGAGCGCACCGAGAATTAAAATCACCCCCGCCGTCACGCCGGTAAAGAGTCCGGTATCGGTGCGGAGGGTTCCGGTGGTGGCGGGAACCGGTTGTTTGCGGGACATCCCATCGGCTAAGAAGAGCAGGGCGGCGATCGGAATATACCGTCCGGCGAGTAAACTGAAGCAGGCGCTCAGATTCCACCAGAGAGCGGTCATCGTCGGTTTCGCCCCAGCCGCGATCGCAAGTGGTGCGGGCTGGGAATCTCCTAGTCCCTCGAAGCCCGATCCGTTATTGGCGGCGGCGGAAGCGTACTCGTAGATAACTTGAGATAATCCGTGAAAGCCGGGGTTACTGATGCCTTGAAAATCAGGGATAGCAAGGGCGATCGCTCCGGGGATAAGGATGGCGATCGGGTGAACCAGCAGAATTAAAAAACTCGCTAACACCACTTCCCGTTTCTCAATTTTGCGCCCGAGGAATTCCGGGGTTCTTCCCACCATTAGCCCGGTGACGAATACTGCGAGGATTAGATAGGCAAACAGGTAGGCGGTGCCAGTTCCCTGGCCTCCGAAAACGATTTGCAGGAACAGATTCGAGAGGGTGGCGAAGCCGCCGTTCGGCATCAAGGAATCGTGCATGGCGATCACCGCACCGCACATGGTGGCCGTGGTAGTTACCGCGTACAAGGCCGATTGCGCCCAACCGAAGCGTACTTCTTTGCCCTCAAAGTTAACCGCTCGATCGACCCCTAGCAGCGAGTTAATCGCCTGGTTGCCGTTATATTCCCCGATCGCTGTGATGATCGTAAAGCCGATGAATATACCGAGGGGAATTAGATAGATTAACCGAGCTTGCTTGAGATTATCGGCGAAAACCCCGTAGGTATAGATTAACGAGGACGGAATCGATAAAATCGCCACTAACTGCACCAGATTGACGAATCCGTTCGGGTTTTCAAAGGGGTGGGCCGAGTTGCTGGCGAAAAATCCCCCGCCGTTTTCTCCCAATTCCTTAATAATCTCGAAGTGGGCCACCGGACCGCGGGCGATCGCCTGACTCAGGTTGGGGTTTTCTAGCGTCGGCAAGATCGCTGGGCCAGCGAGGGTTTCCGGAACTCCGGCGATGATCAGGGCAATTGCCCCCACGATCGAGATCGGTAAGAGGATACGGGTGATCGCTCGGATCAGATCCACGTAGAAATTGCCCAACGGTCGCCCCGTCAGTCCCCGAATAAAGGCGATCCCCACCGCTAGACCGGTTCCGGCCGAGGTGAACATCTGGTAGCCGAGTCCCCAGATCTGACTCGCGTAGCTGAGGGTGGTTTCTCCGGAATAATGCTGTTGGTTGGTGTTGGTGATAAAGGAAATCGTCGTATGTAGCGTGGTGTCCCAAGTGGGAGCGGGGATCGCCGTCGGGTTGAGGGGAAGGACTTCTTGGCCCGCAATCAGGGAAAAAACCAGAATTGCCATCACCGCGTTACTGTAGAGAACGGCGCGGAGGTACTGCCAGCCGGTCATATTCTCTTTCCCTTTCACCCCGACGAAGCTGTAAAGAAGACTCTCGACTCGATCGCACAGTGGGTCGAGTAGGGTTCTCCGTTCCATGAAAACCCTCGCCATATAGCGCCCGAAAAAGGGGCTGATTGCCACGATTATCAGGATCGTGAGCGCGATTTGAATCCATCCTTGCAACATGGTTCGATCGACTCCGAAAAAAGGCTAGTGGTCATTGAGCTTGTGGAAATGTGGCGGCTCAATCGACGGATTCGACAAGCTCACCGTCCATGGTCGACCGGGAAACTCAGGGGTTCGCTGTCTCGAAACCGCTTGAGAAAACCAAGTTTGTCTAATTATTAGCGATCGTTAACCAGTGGATGATCGAGGGATTACTATCGCCTCTGCTGGGATGATTATAGCGATTTCAGGGCAGTCGCACACAATTCTTAACATTTTTGGACTTTGGACAAAGAAAAAAAGATTTGCGTAAAATTTACGGGTTCTCCTAGACTGGTTATGGCAAATTAGTAGTTTCAATGAGCCTAAACCCTTAAATAGACTAGGATCGAACAAAGCAAAAAGCTTTTTTATTAAAATTGCTTTTTTTAATTCTGGTGAGCCTTACTTGGCAAAGCTTGTGTGGACTATTTTCTGCTAAAATATCATAGCTACTCTAGAAGAGCCCTTTTACGCAAATCTAATTGGAGACAATATCTCCTCTTTCTCAGCGCGTAAAAAAGCTGAAAAATAGCGGTTCTTAGGAGCGTTTTGCCATAACCAATATTGATTCCGCACCATTGTCATCTGATTCGTTATCAAACAAAGCAAAATCAAAAAACAAAGCTGGTATTATAAACTATAAGCCAACGAACTGATTTTTCCAACAGCAACTGATAGTAACAAAAAAAGTAGGATTTTAATTGGTGTAACTTTTACGCCAATTAGGTTTTATTTTGTCCAAAGTTTAATAACATTTAGTTCGTAGAAATATTAAGACAACCAAGAACAGTTTCCAGATAGTGATTATTCCAACCAGCAGTAAGTCGCTTGTTCTCAATGCCTACCCTGGCAGTCTTTTCTTGGGACAATAAATTTACGCCAATATGACGTATGACAGCTATATTTTCATAAATAAGAACCGAATTTAGGACAACAAGATGTTGAAGTTTATTAATTTTTTGTCAGAAGAAAATGTTCTGAATCTCCATCATAATTTAACCAAAGTTTAATTATACAAGAGAAGATATTGATAAAAATAGCAATCATAAAAAGCAAATTTTTAACATTTATCAAGCAATTATTTTTATTAGTAAATATTCTACACAACTCAGGCTAGATAAGCAAGAGAGCTACGCCACTACTACCGAATCACTACCCGACAAAACTTGAAACTGTGACTAATAGCCACTGTTTAATTCTAGGGATTACCTGAAAAAAATACTTTCCAACCAGCAGTAGCGATCGCACTTGCCAAAAGAATAATTAATGTCCAAACCTGATTTTTTTGGGTTCCTTCCACTGATTTTAGGCGATTATCGATGCCCTCAACCTTTTCAGTTAACTTTGCCTGTCCCACCTCTAGCTTATTTAATCGTTCGTCGAGTTTGTCAAATTTTTGGTTAAAATCTTTTTGGAGACTTTCAAATTTTTGGTTAAAATCTTTTTGGAGACTTTCAAATTTTTGGTTAAAATCTTTTTGGAGACTTTCAAATTTTTGGTCAACATCTTTTTGGAAACTGTCAAATTTTTGGTTAACATCTTTTTGGAGATTGTCAATTTTCCCCTCAATCCTTGTCAAAACAGCTTCTAGGGAATAGGTAACGGTTTCGTTAGACATAGTATCAACTCCCATTAGATATATTTTCTCGGTCCGCTATCGGAGACTATTTTAAGACTAAACCAGTTCACCGCTTTCTTGCAAAGAGTGGAGACGTTGATAGATTCCCTGCTGATTTAATAATTGATCATGGCTACCGATCTCGACAATACGACCATTATCCAAGACGACAATTTGATCCGCTTCTCGAACGGTACTGAGACGGTGGGCGATAATAATTGTGGTGCGAGTGCCTAAAATGGATTTCATGGCTAGTTGAATGGCTCTTTCTGACTCATAATCTAAGCTAGAAGTGGCCTCATCAAAAACTAACACATCTGGATCGACAATTAAAGCTCTAGCAATTCCTAAACGCTGTCTTTGTCCCCCCGAAAGACGCACGCCCCTTTCCCCTACAATAGTGGAATAACCATTAGGTAATTCATGAATAAATTCATCGACACGGGCAATTTTACAGGCTTCTGCTACCTTCTCGAAGCTAATATTAGGATTACCGTAGGTGAGATTTTCTAACACCGTACCATTAAACACATCTACTTCTTGATGGACAATCGCTAACCGTCGCCGATACCAAGTCACATCTAAGCGACGAATATCCTCGCCATCCATCATAATTTGCCCTTGATTCGGTTCAAAATAGCGGAAAAGTAACTTAACTAAAGTGGATTTTCCTGAACCCGATTTTCCCACTAATGCCACGGTTTGATAGGGTTCAATCAGCAGATTAATATCCTTGAGAATGGTTCTTTCTGGACTATAGCCAAAGCTAAGATTACTTAATTCTACTTTCCCCGTAAAATGATAGGGATTATGTTGGGCATGATCGGCTAAAAGACTACCGGCATCAGTGCCACTGGGTAAGTTGATAAATTCGTTTAGACGTGCCATAGAAGCATAGCGACGGGCAAAAGTTTCTGCCATTTGGGATAGGGGATCTAATTCCGCATAGGCCATACTAGCGAGGGTATAGGTGGTGATAAAATGCCCGATCGAGATTTTCTGTTGAACGGTGGCTAGGAGAGTAAAGAAAAATACTCCAAATAAACTAGCTTGGACGAGGGTTTTTTCCCAAGTAATTAAGTCCACATAACCCTTATGAATGCGATAGATAACGTAGGTAAATTCTCTCTCTAAACGCTGTTTCTGACGATATAACTCCTGTCCTTCTGTGGCAAAAGCTTTGACAGTTTTGATATTAGTAATAATCTCAGAATTGCGACTTTGGGTATTTTCGATATGCCGATCAAGAATTCTTTCTTTTTGCATTAAATCTTTTAAATCTCTCACAATAAAAGCTAGAATTAATACAAAAGAAATAACAAAAGCGAGGGCGATCTGCCATTGAATTACCCAAATAACAATAAAGATACCCAAAACTCTAAACAATTTTGGGATCATCATTCCCGCCACTTCGGGATAAGTCCAAGTATGACTTTCTATCCCTTTGGCGATCCGGTTAGCGATGCGTCCCGGATTATTTTCATCGTAAAAAGATAGAGGTAAGGTGAGAATTTTGGCAATAATTTTTTTGAGATGATCTCGTCGCGCTCTTAAGGATATTTCCCAGTGAAACCATGCACCCAGCCAAGGCTGAATTGGTGCTTTAATTACTGTAGTTAGGAAAATTAAGCCTAATAATACCGCCAAACTAACCCACTTTTCTGAGGCAAAGGGAGTTAAAATCATGGTGCGATCGACCAAAGATTGTACGAATCCATCTAAAGGTTGATCGGAAAGAACATTAAGAATCTGTCCGACAGCGTAGGGAACCATCAGATCGATAATTTCAAAGACACTGGAGGCAGCAATGCTCAAAAAGGCGGCTTTTTGATAATTGCGATAGTAACTGAGAATATCGCGTAAGGAAGCCATAACATCAAGTAAATTGCCAATTTTTAACTTCTATCTGATAACTGCTAACTGAAAAGACTAAAGGCACTTTTGGGATTGTTTTTCTGGAGTTACCATTATACTACAATACTACAAAAATCTGCCGACCTAGAAATTTATAGGACAAAAGCCTTGTCATAGTCTTGTATTCTCAATCAGCTATTAGTCAGGAGACGATGCTAGATCAGCTTATATTTCATCCTTGGCAGAAGCACCAGAGATCAATTTATCTAAAATTTTGACGAATATTATCACAAAAATTAATAAATTTCTGAAAGGTTTTTAAGTGTTCGGTTTTATCGATACGCTGTATTATAAAGCTTTTTTTCGGTACTTCTTCCTTCAACTAAAAAATAAATATTCATCGATTAACTAATTCCTTGAGGAAATTCTTCTAAGACATTGATAAGATCAATAAAGGCTTTTTGTCGAGTTTTAGAAATATGAAAATCAGCCGCATTGTGTACCTGAATTACTCCTCCTTTACGAGTGACTATTTTCCAATAGCCAGGACTGATATTATTAATTATATAGGGATGATGACTGGTAATAATAAACTGTAAATCTCGATAATTAACTAATAAATCTTCTGTTAAAGTGTCCAAACAGTTAACCCCCAAACTATTTTCAAATTCATCGATTAATATAACACTGCCATCAGGAGATAATTCGATCGTTGCTAAGAACATCAGGCTTTTTATCATTCCAGAGGAGATATTTGGTTCTACAATCCAGACATGAGAGTTTTTTTCTTTTATTTGTATGCGAGGTAGCTCTTCAAGTAAACCAATTCTAGTTAATGAAACAAGCAGATCACCTAGTTCGGATGGCTCTAAAGATTCTATTTTTAAATCTTCAACTTGAGGGAAAATATCTAAAAACTTTCTCTTTATTATCTCGAACGTATCAGGATATTTTTTATAAGTGATAAGCAGTTTGTCGGAAATACGAAGTTGACTCGATTGTAATTCAGAGAGAGAGTTATATTCGGCATATTCGTAGTTTCTAAGGATTTTACCAAATGTTGAATATGAGATATTAAACTTAAGTGGATTGAAAACCATTTTGTTAAATTCCTGTCGAACAGGGAAAACATCTTCTTCTTGATTGAAAAGCTCTATACAGCTTAAATAAGATGGTAGTTTTGGTGTCTTTGAATGTTTAAACTCAATTACCTCTTGGTTTCTTTCGATCAAAACCTCTTGATCTTTTAAAAGAGTTTCCCTAATTATACTAACCTTATTTTCGCCGTCATTACTATTGACTTCATCTTCTTCAATCTTGATGAGAGAACGAGCTTTTCTAACCTCAAATTCACCCAACCAATGATAACGAACATGATCATTGGTTAAAAGTTCCACATCCCATTTCACCCCATTTATGGATGCACCGTTAGCGATTCTTTTTAAATTACTAATAGCCTTTAAAATCGAGGTTTTTCCTGCACCTGAGATACCAACTAATAAATTCAAATCTGGAAAAAATTTGCAAGAATCTATACTTAATCCAGAGGATAAATCTTGATAGGATAATCTCAAAAGTTTCATAATAATTCCCCACTGCTAAAACTAAAAAGGGTGAGTTAATTCTCACCCCAAGATTTTACTGAGGATCGAGTTTTAGGACTGCCATAAATGCCTCTTGCGGGACATCAACAGTTCCGATCGCTTTCATCCGTTTCTTCCCTTTTGCTTGCTTGTCTAACAGCTTTTTCTTGCGGCTAATATCACCACCATAACACTTAGCTAAGACATCCTTTCTTAAAGCAGGAATATGTTCACTAGCGATAATTTTAGAACCAATAGCTGCTTGAATGGGAACCTTAAATTGATGCCGGGGAATCAATTCTTTTAACTTTTCGGTTAACGCACGACCAACATAATAAGCTTTATCCCGGTGAACGATCATCGCTAAAGCATCAACGGGATCACCATTGACCATAATATCTAATTTAACTAGCTCATTTTCCCGATAGCCAATTAATTGATATTCCATACTAGCGTAACCGCGCGATCGAGATTTTAATTGATCAAAAAAGTCCGTCACCACTTCCGCTAAAGGTAACTCATAAATCAAAGCGGTGCGAGTTTTAGTAAAATAACGCATATCCTTGAAAACTCCCCGACGACTTTGACATAATTCCATCAAAGCGCCTACATAGGTTTCCGGAGTAATCATTTCCACTTGGATATAAGGTTCCTCAATTTTTTCCCGTTTTTGTGGGGAAGGTAACAAACTAGGATTATCCACTTCGACAATTTCCCCATCGGTGGTAGTGACCTGATAAACTACCGAGGGAGCAGTGGTAATTAAATCTAAGTTATATTCCCTTTCTAGTCTTTCCTGGACGATTTCCATGTGTAGCAGTCCCAAGAAACCGCAACGGAAACCAAAACCCATGGCGCTAGAAGTTTCCGGTTCGTAGGATAGAGCTGCATCGTTTAATTTTAACTTTTCCAGCGCATCTTTGAGATCGGCATACTGATCAGCATCGGTGGGGAATAATCCGCAGAAAACCATCGGTTTTGCTTCTGTATAACCGGGTAAAGGCTCTTGTGCTGGTTTAGCGGTTAGAGTAATCGTATCACCCACCCGGGCATCAGCAACAGTTTTAATCGCGGCTGCCAGATAACCCACTTCTCCCGCGTGAAGTTCATTTACCTGTACCTGTTGCGGTGATAAAATTCCCAATTCATCAATCACAAATTCTTTACCGGAAGCCATAAAACGAATTTTATCGCCCTTTTTCACCCGACCATCCATGACGCGGAAATAGACAATTACTCCTCGATAAGCGTCGTAATAACTATCAAAAATTAAAGCTCGGAATGGTTCTTCAAGGGTATCTTGGGGAGGGGGAACTAATTGGACGATCGACTCTAGAATATCATTAATACCGATCCCAGCCTTAGCCGAGGCCCGAATCGCCTCACTACAGTCTAAACCCACCACTTCCTCGATTTCCGCTGCGACCCGTTCCGGTTCGGCACTGGGTAGGTCGATTTTATTTAAAACTGGGATAATTTCGAGGTTATTTTCCAGTGCTAGGTAAACATTGGCTAAAGTTTGCGCCTCTACTCCTTGGGACGCATCCACAACTAATAAAGCTCCCTCGCACGCCGCTAGAGACCGAGAAACCTCGTAGGAAAAATCCACATGGCCGGGGGTATCAATCAGATTAAGAACGTATTTTTGACCATCCTTAGCGGTATAATCCATGCGTGCCGCTTGTAACTTGATGGTGATACCTCGTTCCCGTTCCAAGTCCATATTATCGAGAAATTGTTCTTTCATCTCCCGTTGGGCTACGGTTCCCGTAATTTGCAGGAGGCGATCGGCGAGAGTTGATTTACCATGATCGATATGAGCGATGATGGAAAAATTGCGAATGCGAGAAACGGGAACGTCAGTCATCGTGGTTCACTGTTGGCAAAAGTCAGGGGTTTATAAAATTTTAGATTCCTTAATTCATTGTAGAGGTAAAGTCTCTAAGGCTGGAGCAAAAGCGAAAAGTAAAAGGTAAAAAAAGCTAAACTGCAAGTATAGTCAGGGTTTTGGCCTTAGCTTTCCCTCTCGGCATCCACAGGAAACTATGGTAGGCTTGATTATGGTGACAAAATCAGGGAAAGGGCAATGGCTCAGGAAAAGCTCTATGATTTGTCCAAATCGGATTACTATAGATAGGGCTGGCTGAATAAATCTAAAAACCTTGTTGGATAAGGCTTTTAGACTTTTTTCCCTCAAAAAGTGCCTATGGAGTGATCGGCGGCAAAATCCCTGGACTTTTTCCCTGAAAATTAGGTAACTGACTACTTCAAAATCGGTAAAACCCCACACCCTACACCCTACACCCCACACCCTGCCACCACGAAAAACTTTTTTCAGCAGATCCTCGATAAACTCTTGGATGAGAATCCTCGACTGACGGGTAGAATGATAGATAGCAATCATTAATAGAGCTTATGAACGACAATGCTACACCGACTCAGCGCACGGCGGAGAAAGTTGAAATCGCTATTCACCTTGACTCGGAAGTTTTAGACCAGATTAAACACCTGACTAACGATCCTAGTCGCATTATCGAAACAGCGATTAAACAGTGGCTAAGAGGAGAGAAACAACCGGATGAGGACTTAACCCGTCATCTTCGACGCAATCCCCCCGTACCACCCAAAGGGGAATGGAATGACTAAGATTTTTCAGTCTCTAATAGGTTATTTCCCGACGGAGAGACTGAAATATTTTCTTAGGTCAACCATTGATGGTAATTGAGATTTTTTCCCCAACTAAGCTGGTCATACTAGATTCGTTGAGTATAGGCTACATATCAGGACAGGCAAAAGGGGGAATAAATAATCAGTCTTTAATAACTGGATTTAGTATCATTTTGCTTGGGTACTGACAGGAGGAACAAAACTGATGCAGATAGAAATTGAAGGCCTCGATGCTATCAAAGTTGCTCAGGACATCCTAGATATGGAAGGGGTGCAAGGCAGCTACGAAGTTATCTCCGAAGTGCAGAAAGAGGGAACCCTTGCCACCATCGCCACCATCATCGGCATTATTAGCGGAACAATCGCCATCGCTGAGAAATTTTACCAATTAAAGCGAAAAATTGACTCTCCTGAAACCCCGAAAATCGAACGAGTGTTAATTGTCAGCAAAAACGGCGATCGCCTGCTGCTCAAAGATGCTACCCTAGAGCAACTACAAAAACTCTTGGAACAAGAAAAATCATGAAGATACTGCATATTGATCTTAAGGAGAGCGGTAGCAATAGGGTTGAGTTCCGATTTTTCTGGGATAACCCCAACCAGATTGATTTCTACACAAGATCCTTGAGTGAAATAGACAACCTCAGTAAAAAGGCCGACACCGATTACTATACCCGTTTACCGGAAGACCACGCCAAAACAGGACAAGGTTTATACCGATGGTTAGATGGTACGGAGCGCATCCTCCAGAACGAATTAGATAGCCACCGGGGAGAGAAAATAGTTCTAGCTATCAGCACCAGCAAAGGATTAGTCCATCTACCCTGGGAATTATTACACGATGGTCAGGGTTTTCTGGTGTCTAAGTATCCCGCTATTGTTCCCCTGCGGTGGATGAAAACCGGTAATGAAAGGCTGTTAACTGTGGACAACAACCCGCAGGATCGAGCCTTAAATGTAGTTTTCATGGCAAGTTCTGCTAAGGGTGTAACGCCTATACTAGACTTTGAGGCAGAAGAAGGGAAGATACTCAAAGCAACTAGAGGAAAACCCCTATCTTTAACCGTTGAAGAGAGCGGATGTATTAAAGAATTAGGCGAATTGATAGCCAGTAAAGATAGGGAATATTTCGATGTTATCCACTTGAGCGGACACGCCACCATCAAGGATCAGAAACCCTATTTTATTACCGAGACGGAATACGGAGATAGGCAAGATACCAGCGCCGAAGATATTGCCAGAGAATTACAGTTTAATTTACCCAAGCTTTTGTTTTTATCAGGGTGTCGGACAGGCTACTCCGATGGTGATGAGATCCTTTCGATGGCCGAGAAGTTATTAGAAAATGGGGCTAAAGCTGTTTTGGGGTGGGGTCAACCCGTCAGGGATAACGAAGCTGCTGACACGGCGGCCATCCTCTACGAAAAGCTTTCCCAAGGCTTTACTTTAAGCGAGTCGTTAGCTTTTGCCTATCAGAAGTTATTGGAAAATCAGGCGAGGGATTGGCATTGTTTACGCCTCTATGTGAGGGGAAGTATCCCAGAAGCTTTGGTAAGGAGAGGACAGAAAAAACCTTTACCTCCCGTATCCGTTGTTGACCAATTTGTGGACCCAGAAACGAAATATTTGCGGGTAGCCACACGGGAAACTTTTATCGGTCGCCGCCGTGATCTTCAGGATTGCTTGCAAGTGCTGAAAAAACCCTTTAATTCTAAAGCAATTCATAAGGCCGGGGTTTTCCTGCAAGGTTTTGGTGGTAACGGGAAAAGTACCCTCGCTGCTCGTCTGTGCGATCGCCTTCCAGACTATACTAAGCTTGTCTGGTGGCAACAAATTAATCAAACTAGCTTAGTTGATACCCTAGCTGATAAACTCGATAGCGAACAGCATCGCGAGACCTTAAGGAATCCTAACGAAGAACTTAAATACCGATTAAGGTATATTTTTAGGCTGTTAAACCAGTCCCCCCTTTTGCTCATCCTCGATGATTTCGAGTGGAACTTAGAATGCCCTTCATCCAGCGATGACTATATCCTTAAAGCAGGGGTAGCCCCCCTATTACAAGCTCTCGTTTGGGCGATACAGGAAACCAATTACTATCATCGCCTGATTATTACCTCGCGCTATACCTTCAAATCCCCTCTATTAGAGGAATTTTATCATCTGGAGTCTTTGCCTTCTTTCAAATACAAAGAATCCGATTTAGAAAAGAAACTGCGGCGGTTAGAGCATTTTAGTTCAGGTAAGATTGATGAAAGCTATATAGAAAGAGCCTTAAACCTTGCTGATGGCAACCCCCGTCTGTTGGAATGGCTCAATAATGAGGTTTTAAGTTCAGGGGATATAGATGCTAAATTGCAGTCATTTGAGAATGGATCTGATGTTACTTGGCGCGATAAGATAGTCTGGCGGTTAGAAGAAGAACCTCAACTTTTGACGGATGAAGCTCTTGAAAAAGTGGTCAGTAATTGCCTAATCTATGAAATTCCTGTCCCTTTTGCTGCTTTAGAAGCGGTTTGTCAATCGGTTCCCAACTATCAGAAAAAATTACAACAAGCACAAGATAAAGGTTTGATCGAGGTAATCCACAATGACGACAGAGAAACCCTCTACCGCGCCTCTCACATCAAACATATTAACCCCCATATCGAGCTTCCCAAAGATGCAAGTAAGCTTTCTGATTTAGAGAAAACGGCAGCCAAGGTTTTAACCGAACTTTGGGGGAATGAAGAGAACAACAATGAGGAAAGATGGGCAGAGATTTTTCGTCTCGTCTTTGCAGAGACAGAAAACCCTGAAAGGTTCAGGGAACAATTCGATAAGATGATCTCAGTGCAATACAACGGAGAGGCTGATCGCGCCTACGAAAAAGAACTGAGAAAACAAAGGGAATATCTTACAGAAAACCAAGGGCAAATCTACCAAAAATTAGAGGAGTACCTAGAGCAACAGGATTGGAAAAAAGCCGACTACGAAACTGCTTTCATTATGTATCAGTGGATGGTTATAGAAAATTATGGTGACTTTTATGTGCTTTATACAATGGTATCCTTAGACATAATCGATGAG
Organism: Microcystis sp. M20BS1; assembly: GCF_020245305.1. NCBI lineage: Bacteria > Bacillati > Cyanobacteriota > Cyanophyceae > Chroococcales > Microcystaceae > Microcystis > Microcystis sp. M20BS1. The sequence continues at coordinate 35,688 of NZ_JADBUZ010000013.1, forward strand.
ATTGACCGTCTCTGGATGGACTACAGCGAAGAGAAATTTGGTATCAAGGGACAGGCGAAAATTTACCGTGACCTTGTTGGTGGGACAGGAGAATATAACGATGAAATATGGGATCGTTTTGGCGATCTCGTAGGTTGGAAACAAGGAGAACGATGGTTTAATTTGGACAATATGGAAGTAGCATATCGTACTCCAGAAACCCATTATAATCACTTCCCCGTACTAATGTACTGCCGAGGAGATTTGGGTGGTTGGGACATTTGGAGTCAGGTTTACTGGGGTTTTTATGGGAGGCTGGCTTATCCTGGGAGGAATCTGGGTATTGGATCTCTTCTCTCGCGTCAAGACTTAAAGGACTGTAGCATATAGGGTTACAAGATTTTGTGAACAATTATTAACGAGTAATTTTCCACGAAGCCATGCGGGTTGTGGGTTTTCGATACCTGTCACCGAGGGGTCAGCCGCCGCCCCGATGTTTTTGTAGTATGGTTCCTACTAGAAAGTTATGGGTGAGAAAATCTTTGTGTTCTTTGTGCCTTTGTGGTTCTTTCTTGCGCTTTTTGGTAATCTTCACTGCTGCCATTAATTTACTCCCCCAATGGTCTTGGATTATCGTTAATCTTGTGGATTTTCAATGTTTCGGGCAGCATGAAGTACCGCAATAACATCGATTTGCTCAGGCTTGATATAATAAATTATGCGATAAGAACCCTCGATAACTTCTCGGATCTGCTCAGTTTCAAACTCCGGAACAAGACGACCCGAAAAGGGAAAATTAGCAATCTGTTCTGAGCGTCTGGTCAATCTTTCCACCAGTCTTTGAGCATATTGAGGGGAGTTTTGTGATATGTAGTTGTAGATGGCTGATAAATGATTAACGGCGGTTTCTGTCCAGAAAACTTTCATGACTCTAGCTTGAACTTAGTGCGTACTTCTGCCACAGAAATAACCTTTTCCGCCTCACTATCGGCTAATCCTGCTTCAATTGCCTGTCTCACATAAATCTCATACATCAAATCATCCCATGTAGAATTATCCGGCAATTTATCGATTAAATTTCTGGCTTTTTGTTTAATGTTTTTTATTTCCATGATGGTTTCCAAAATGACTCCTGACAGTTTACATTATAGCAAGATAGGCTCCTAGAGATGGTGTATTCTAAAACCACCGCTAACGCTCAGAATATCCAAAAAGGCTTTTCCCTCTCGATGTCCTCAACGAAACCTCAACCCGTGATTGGTGTTAGTTGGTGGATAAATGCTGTATATTTACTCTCGTCGCCGCTTAATTCACACGCAGCAGCGCAGAAACTTGCTCAACATTCATTGCTGTATGTAACAATACAGGAGGAGTTTATCTCAGGAGTTCCACGGTGATTAGAGAGCTAGACCGTATTACTGTTAATCCACAAATATGTCTTGGACAGCCAATGATTCGAGGAATGCGTATCACTGTAGGATTTGTTTTGAAACTGTTGGCTAGTCAGTTATCTATTCAGGAAATCTTAGAGGCTTATCCAGAGTTGGAGGAGGAAGATATTCGTCAGGCTCTTAATTATGCAGCTTGGGCTGTATCCGATTATATCGTTAGCTTCACTTCAGCAGCCGTAACGCACCGCTAACTTTAATGATGGTGGGTGATATAATTTAAAATTCTGAGGTAAATCATGCAACTAAAACTAACAAAAATATTCCAGAAAGTTCCCGAAGGCTATATTGGTTTTGTCGAAGAATTGCCAGGAGCTAATACTCAAGGAGAGACTCTAGAAGAAACTAGAAGCAATTTAGAAGAAGCAATTGAGCTAGTTTTAGAAGCTAATCGTATATTAGCTGAAGAGCAACTGCAAGGACAAGAAGTGATTCGAGAGTCTGTTACTTTCTGGGCTGCATGAAACGCATAAACTTAATTCGTCATTTAGAAACTTATGGCTGTGAATTCTTAAGAGAGGGCGGCAATCATACGATTTATGTAAATCGTGTCAATCAGAAATCTTCAGCCATTCCGCGCCATCGTGAAATCAATGAATTCTTGACGCGAAAAATTTGTCGAGATTTACAAATACCAGAACCATGAGTGCGACTCCTGTTAAGCTGCTGTAGAGTGTAGGGTGCGTGTTTGCGGCTACTAATTTGGATAATAAAATAAAACTAACAATCCGCCGTAACGCACCAATTCTATTACTACTAATTAAACATAATCAATTACATTTAATTTACCTGTGTATCATCCCCTGTAAAATTTCTGGCAATTTATCGATTAAATTTCTGGCTTTTTGTTTAATGTTTTTTATTTCCATAATGGTTTACAAAATGACTCCTGACAGTTTACATTATCAACTATTCATTATTAACTAAAAAGGCGATCGCAAAATTACGCCTTCTTAAAAAAGAGATTAAACACCTTCAGCAAAACCCAAAGGTTGAAACTGAGCATCATTGATAATTTTAACCGTTTCCCCCGATTGCTTAATCACAAACAAACCGCGCCGATAGGCATAGACATCTATCCCCTGATCAATTTCAATGCCTGCCACTGCCCCATAAACCCGAAACTCTCGAAATTGGGGGAAAGCAACCTTAAATCGCTGTAATCGGCTGACAAAATCATCTACATCATCCCTCGACAGTCGAGATTTACATTCCACAGCCACCAACTCGCTCCCATTCACCGCCACAATATCAATCTCCATTGCCGCCCCAGGACGCTTACTTTTCAAGCGACTCATCGTTTGGGTGACATCAATGCCCCATTTCTGAAATAAACCCACGACCGCAGGCTCTACCATTTCTTCTATAAAAAGACACAAAGGAGTTGTTAAGCTATTGACCGCTTTGGTCGTTTCTTGTACCTGTTTTTTTAATTCTTCCATCGTGCGATTAGCTTCCTCTCTGCGGCGATCGGCTTCGGCACTGCGGCGATCGGCTTCGGCACTGCGGCGATCAGCTTCCTTTTGAAACTCGGCAAATTGGGCCTCAGTTCTTTCAAATAACTTGTAAATATCGGCGATCGTTACAGCGTCTGACATAGGAAGATTCTTCAAGCTTGAGGAGTCTAGTCCCATTCTAGCGACTTGGCCCAGAAAAAATGTCCCTAGCTTCTCATCCGTGTTTTTTCAATCAATTATTGACTATCAACTAATCAGCGATCGCAGTTCAAGGGGAAGGGGTCAAAGGTCAAAAGGCGATCGCGGTCAATGGATAATAGGCAATTGACAATGGATAATTATCAACCATAGCTCCTGCGGCCATGGGCTACTATTTTAATCATCAGGAAGAAATCAACCTGGAAATCACCCAAGAATGGGATCAGGTACAAATTAGCATAACGCGAATAGCTAAATCACCTTTTTACAACGGGAGGAAAGAAGTGACTTTTTCCCCGCCCTTCCCCCGAATGCACCCCGTAACTGATATAAGTAGAGATGTAGGTCTATAACCAAAATTGCCGCATCAGTTCGGTTAGGTGACTGTTTTTCGCTTGTCTAGGAGGGTAGATATGCTCAACGAATTAATTTATGAAGGATTAGGTTTAAGTGCTGTTTTCGGAGGACTATTCCTCTGGTCGCGCTCTGGTCTCGTCAGCAAAAATACCGCCCTTTTAGCCGCACAAGCGCAATTACAGCAAAGTAACTCAGATTTGTTGGTTCAAGTCAAGGGTTTAGACGTGGCGCAATCAGATTTAAAAGACGAAAATCAGCAGCTGCACGCCAAAATCATTCACATAGAACAACATTCCGCCCAATTACAGCACAAAGCTACGGATTTAGAAAATTCTCTCCAGTCCCTCCAGCAAGCTGTCCAGATAGGTGAGAGTGAAATCGAACAACTGAAAACCACCGCTAAGGACATAGAAGCGGAGAAAGCTGGTTTGATGGAGCAGTTAGAGGCAGAAAAAGCCCAAATTACTAGCCTAGAAGCACAGATTCAAACTTTAGAGCAGCAAAAAGGCGAAATTAACCGTCAATTTGATTTGACCAAAAAACAGACCACCTCTCTCTATAGTCAAATTCAGACCCTAGAACAGGATAAAACTCTCTTACAGCAAGATATAGAAAAAGCCGAGGAATTAAGGGCGAAAGTGGCCGATTTAGAGCATAAAAACCAAGAATTAAGCGATTTAGCCGCTCAAATTCCCAGCTTGCAAGGTCAAATTCAAACCCTAGAACAGAATCTGGCTCACCAAACAGAACAGTATGAGCGAGGACAGCAAGAAATAGCCAGCTTACAGGATCAAATTACTGGGTTAGAGCAGCAAAAAAAGTCTCTCAGCGAAGATTTAGCCGCAAGTCAAACTCGATCGCTCTCTTTAGGGCAAGAATGCGACAATTTAACTATAAAACTGCAAGAAACCGTCGCTCAAGTGACCGCCATAACCGCCGAAAAGGACAGTCTCGGCGCTCATCTCGAAGCAGCTAAACTGGAGTTACAAGCTTTAGAAGTCCAGAAAGGGGAATTATCGGCAGAATTAACCACTGCTGCTGAAAAAATTGCTCATTTAGAAGGGCAATTACAGGGATTAACCCAGTTACCCCAACAATTGGCTGATTCTCAGGCAAAAATTGCTGATTTAGAAGGGCAATTACAGGGATTAAACCAGTTACCCCAACAGTTAGAAACCTATCGGGAAAATATTGCTAATTTAGAGATTCAACTACACCAATTAAGTGCCGAAAAAGACCAATTGGAAGCCACAACTTCCCGTCATATCGAGGAATTAAGCCAACAAAATCGCCAACTAACTGAAGGTTTAGAAGCCCAAAAAATGGCGGCTAAAGCTTTAGAAAAGGAAAAAATTAAGTTTGAGGGCGAGTTAGCAACTAAGCAAGCAGAAATCGCCGCTTTAGAGGTTAAAATTCAAAACCTACAGCAAGAAAGAGACTATTTCTCTCGACAAACTGCTCCCATTATTACTAATGAACCAGAAGCAATTATTAGTGAAACTCCAGTAGTAGCAGAACCAGAAACCCCCCCGGTGATGGCCGATGAAACCCCTGTGGTAGAAGAACCAGAAACCCCCCCGGTGATGGCCAAGGAAACTCCGGTAGTAGCAGCAGAAAAAATCCCGGTTGCCGATACAAGTTTAGAAGTGCAACCCGCAGCAAAGATAGTGCAAACGAGTCAAGAATCCGCCGAAAATCCCCTAAGGGGAAAAAGCGTAGTTATACTAGGAACCTTCAGCAAAATCAGTCGCGAGAAAGCGAAATCATTGATTATTAATGTCGGTGGTACTGTTACCGGTTCCCCCAGTGCGAACACTGATTATATTCTCCTCGGTAAAGCTCCCGGTGAGAAACTCAAAAAGGCTCAAAAATTAGGCATTAAAACCCTTTCAGAAGCCCAATTTCTGCAAATGGTAGAATTACTTTAGCCGTCGGTTGTCAGGAGATAGGGTGATAGGGTTTTGGGGTGATAGGGTGATGAGACAGCTTCCCCACTTCCCCACTTCCCCACTTCCCCACTTCCCCACTTCCCCACTTCCCCACTTCCCCTTTCCCTTGATTACCAAAATTATGAGTCAAAAAATTGCCTTTTTAGGATTAGGAGTGATGGGAGCGCCGATGACGGTTAATCTTGTCCGTCGAGGTTTTGCTGTCAATGCTTGGAATCGTACCCCAGAGGGGCCGGGGATAACCATTGCCGGGGCAGCTGGTGCGAACATTCGTTCTAGTATCGCCGCCGCCGTCAGGGATGCCGAGATTGTCTTTACCTGCGTCGGGGATGTGCCTGACGTGGAAGCGGTAATTTTAGGACCGGGGGGTGTCATGGAATCGGCAGCGGTGGGAACTCTGGTGGTGGATATGAGTACCATTGGCTCTCAAGCCGCTAGGATGATTGGTAAAAAGCTAGAGGAAAATAATCTCCGTTTTCTCGATGCTCCCGTCTCTGGGGGCGATATTGGGGCGAAAAACGGCACTTTAACTATTATGGTGGGAGGGAAAGAAGCGGATTTTCAGACTTGTCTGCCCTGTTTTCAAGCCATGGGCAAAACTATTCGCTGGTGTGGCGAAATCGGCAACGGACAAGCGGTAAAACTCTGTAATCAAGTCTTGGGGGCGGTTCACATGGTGGCGCTGTGTGAGGCTCTAAAAATGGCAAAAATTCAAGGATTAGACCCCAATTTAGTCATAGAAGTCTGTAAAACGGGGGCGGCGGGTTCTTGGGCTTTAGAAAATTTGGGACCAAAAATCCTCGCCCAAGATTTACAGCCAGCTTTTATGATTGAACATATTTTAAAAGATTTGCGATTAGTCAAAGAAACTGCCCAGACAGCCGGGGAAATTCTGCCCGGGACAGATTTAGCGGAAGCTTTATTTAAAGTAGTAGCGGAATTGGACGAAGGCAAGGGAATTAAACAGGGAACCCAAGCGATGATTCGCGCCTACGATTAAGCATTTTGTTGGCGATAAATATCATCGGTACGGGCAGCCATGATGAAATCATTTTGATGTAATCCCCCCACGTCATGGGTCCACCAAGAAACGGTAACTTTACCCCATTCTGTCAATAAAGCTGGGTGATGGCCTTCTTTTTCCGCCGCTTCTCCCACGGCATTAGTAAAGGCAATTGCCCCTTGAAAATTGGCAAATTTATAGAGTTTTTGCAGACGGGGAATACCCTCGTATTCTAAGAGATTCCAATCGGGAATTTTAGCCTGTAAAGCGGTAATTTCCTCGGCAGTGATAGGAGAAGAACCCGATTGATAAGGTTGACATTTTTGTTGAGCAAGTTCGGTCATAGGGGTATCAATCTAGATTTTTTAAGTAAGTAGTTATAATTAAATTGAAGATAGATTTTGCCTCTGATCCCCCCTGCCCCCCTTGATAAGGGGGGTGCCGATAGGCGGGGGCATCCCCCCTGCCCCCCTTGATAAGGGGGGTATCTGACAACTTTTAACACCTACCTACTTACCTTTATTATAGATGAAAATCCCCCAGAGAAATTTTCTATTCTTCCTCTGACTCTGGAGAACTTACCCAAGGAGTAGAAGATTCGGCAGCTTTCGGGAAAGAAAAAGATTTTTTCGGAGGAGAAGGCAATAATTCCAATTGTCGATTACCGGTTTTATAGCTAGTTTTATTTTTCTGCTCTCCCCGTCGTCGTTGGGAGGTTTTTTCCTCTGTCGTATTTTCGGCTATCACTTCATACAAAATCGCCCGTTTATCCTCTTGTTGGCCTTTTCTTAAAACCCGTCCTAAACGCTGAATATATTCCCTAGTGGAACCGGTTCCCGATAAAATAATCGCGATGCGTGCTTCCGGCACATCAACCCCTTCATTAAGAACATGGGAAGTCACCAGAATTTTGTATTCTCCCTGACGAAAACGGGTCAGGATTTCATGGCGTTCTTTCACGGGAGTTTGATGGGTTATGGCAGGTATTAAAAAGCTCTCGGAAATGCGGTAAACTGTGGCATTATCGTTGGTAAAAATTAAAATTGGTTCCGGATGGTGTTCACAGATTAACTCGGCTAAAACCCGCAATTTTCCCTGGGTTCCAGAGGATATTTCCTTCGACTCCCGGTGCGCTAACATGGCGCGGCGCCCTTCGCTACTTCTGGCACTAATCATGACAAAATTTTGCCAACCATCTAAACCAGACAAACTGAGATTATTTCTTCTTAAAAAATCATTGCGAATTTTAATTGCTTCTTGATATTTTTCCTGTTCTTTGGCAGATAGTTTCACTTTAATTTGAATTATTTCATGATCAGCTAGGGCTTTTCCTGACAAGTCTTGGGGACTTTTTTGATAAACAATTGCACCAATAAGATAATCTAAATCCTGATGACTACCATCACCCCGATCCGGTGTTGCTGTTAAGCCTAAACGATAGGGTGCGATCGAATCTTCCGCTATTTTCCGAAAGAAATCCGATGGTAAATGATGACATTCATCAAAAATCAAAAAAGCGTAACGATTGCCAAGAGTTTCTGAATAAATTGCCGCACTTTGATAGGTGGCGATTAAAATAGCACTATTATCCTTAGAACCTCCCCCTAATAATCCCACCTCGGCATCGGGAAAAGCCGCCAACATCTGGGCATACCACTGGTGCATTAAATCAATAGTCGGCACGATAATTAAGGTGCTGCGGGGAGTCGATTGTAGAGCTAATTGGGCAAGATAGGTTTTACCGGCAGCGGTGGGAAGGACGATAACACCCCTTCTCTGGGATTTTTTCCAAGCGATTAACGCTTCCGTTTGGTGGGGGTAGGGTTCCCGTTCAAAACTGGCAATTAATTCTAAATTGTTGAAAGCTTTTGCTTCATCTTGGAAGTTAATGCCCTCCTCCTGTAGGGTTTCCACGAGAGGACGATAATGAATGGCCAAAATGCGAAATCTTTCAATACGATCATCCCAAGTGGCAAAATCTAGCCATTTTTTCCCTTTTGGTGGTGGATGGAGAATTAAGGTTCCTCGCTCATATTTGAGGGTGGGTAAGCGCATTTTTCAGTTATCAGTAAACAGTAAACAGTTATCAGTAAACAGAACGTAGGTTGGGTTGAAGCATGAAACCCAACGCCCGCTCATGTTACGCTACCGCTAACCCATCCTACAAATAATTGTGCCTCCCTACTTATCAGTAAACAGTAAACAGTAAACAGTAAACAGTATAAGTGAACTGAAAACTTACATCTGATAACTGATAACTGATAACTGATAACTGATTCAAGGCTGACGGCGGCAAGATAGCTTATCGTTAGATCATATTGATCGGGCTAAAAAAATAGAGTGTGAATTAACACACTCTCAGCATATCGAAACAGCTAAAGTTTGGCAATAGATTAAATCTTTTCGGTTAGCTTAGTCAGAACGCGATTGGAACGTTCCACAAAAGCTTGCATTCCCTCGGCATCAAATCCTTTTTGAGCGATTAAAGCCAAATCATAAACGTGCTGACAGAGCATTTTCGCTAATTGCGCCGATGGAGATTCGCCACTACCAGTAACAATACTTCCCTGACTAATCTGGATAATTTGTTGAATGAGGGGATGATTAGTATTAATCATCAGAATATGTTCTTCGGGGAAAGCCATGGCTTTTTGTTGCATCATTGCCGTCATTTCCTGTAAGCGTCGCATCGCTTCTGGAAGTAAGACAATTGCCGGGGGAGTACCTTGGGGATCATCGGATTTCAAGGCTTCAGTTTTGATATTGATGCGGGAATTATCGAGAGCTTTGGCGAAGATTTCTTTGATCAATTCAGCCCTGGTTTTATTACTACCGGGATCGATAATTTCACTAGCTTGATCCTGTTCGAGCAGCGTCGAGTCTAATTCAGAATCAACCCGGGTGAATTTCACATCGGAGTATTCTCTTTCTAGGAAAGGAATAAAGTAATTAGTATCGATGAAAGAATCAAAGAAGAGGATCTCTAACCCTTGATTTTTGTAGAGTTCAACGTAGGTGGATTGGCTCCGAGGATCGGTACAGTAAAAAACTCGATTTTCGTGGCGTTCTTTATGGCGTTCCAGGTAGGCTTTGAGAGTAGTATAACCTTCCTGTTCGATCGCTTCTAGGGGAGTTTTCGCCGTTGCTTCTTGCCATGCGTCACCTTCGGCGGTTTGTACTTCCACTTGTACCGCAGTTTCTGGGGTTTTGTAGGTAGTGCGATAGATTAAAATATCTTCTACCTGCTGTTTAAATTTATCCTCTTTTAAGGAACCAAATTTAATAAAAGTTCCCACATCTTCCCAACAACGAATATATTCTTTTGCGTCTTCGTTGTAGAGAGATTTGAGGCGATCAGCAATTTTTTTGGCAATAAAATCGGCAATACGGCGAACGGTGCGATCTTTGGTTAAAGCACTTCGAGACACATTTAAAGGAATATCTGGACTATCGATAACTCCTCGCAAGGGGATCAGGAAATCGGGAATAATTTCCTCACAATGATCGCTGACAAAAACCTGGTTACAGAATAACTTTAATTGTCCTTTTGAGACATCTACATCCGGTCTGAGTTTGGGAAAATAAAGAATGCCATTGAGCAGGAAAGGATAATCGGTATTCAGATGTACCCAGAGTAAAGGTTCTTCTTGGAAAGGATAGAGATAACGATAGAATTCTAGGTAGTCTTCTTTCGTCAGATTTTGAGGAGATTCTTTCCATAAAGCCCGTTGTTGATTAATCACTTCCCCATCAATTTTAATGGGAACGGGCATAAAATCTGAGTAGGTTTTGACTAACTGGCGAATGCGGGCAGGTTCTAAATATTCCCCTTCCTCATCCATTAAAGTTAGGGTGATAGTGGTGCCGATTTGGCTGCGGGAAGAATCGGTTAATTCAAACTCTGGAGAACCATCACAGCACCAATGGACAGGGGTAGCACCTTCCTGATAGGAAAGAGTATCAATTTCTACCTTTTTAGCCACCATAAAAGCCGAGTAAAAACCTAGGCCAAAATGACCGATTAAATCGTTGGCTGATTTTTGGTATTTATTGATAAATTCTTCCGCACTGGAAAAGGCAACTTGGTTAATATATTTCTTGATTTCTTCCGCCGTCATCCCGATCCCATTATCGGTAATTGATAGGGTACGATTTTCTTTATCGATGGCGAGATTAATTTCTGGTTCGGGGACTTCTCCTCTCGCTTCTCCTGCTAAGGAAGCCATTTTTAATTTCGAGATGGCATCAACACTATTAGATATCAATTCCCGCAGAAAAATTTCATGGTCAGTGTAGAGAGACTTTTTGATAATAGGGAAGATATTCTCGGTATGAATCGTGATATTGCCTTTTTCGAGTACCGTCATACGTTCAATCACTAAGGGTTTGACTATTCTAACTTTTTTATTTTGCTCGATAATGGCACCATTGATCACAGAGCGATTGCCCAACTTCCTCTAGGGTGATAACCGTACCGATAAAGGGATTTAACGGCAGCGGGGCGATTTATAGAACTCGAACGCAAAAATCGCGGTTATTGATGACTTTTTGACTTTTGCAAGCGGTTGGTTGAGATTTGCCGATTGAGCCAGAATTGCAGTAGCTCTACTTTTCACTTTGCAGATATCCCTCAATCAAAATATCGGGATTGAGATAATTAACCGTGACATTTTCTAACTGTAAAGCTTGGCTCATTAGCTGGAAACCTAAATCACCCACGGCAGTAGGTGCATTAATTCCCCCGATGATCTTGGGCGCAATAAAAGCGATAATTTTTTGTACCATGCCCTCAGCGATCGCGGCTGCACTTAAACCACCACCGCACTCCCACAAAACCTGACAAAATCCCCTCTGATAGAGATTTTCCATCACTAAAGTGGGTGTCACCTCGGTTAGTTCGATCACTTCCACGCCTTTTATTAATAATTGTTGCTGAAGCTTGACATTAGAATCAATTTGTGTATAGACAAGGGTGGGAAATTGACTGGTGTCCCAAAGATGAGCGGAGGGTGGTAAATCGAGCGATCGAGTCATGACCACGCGCAGGGGATTATGATCAGAGAGGCCGTGAGTGGTGAGGTGGGGATTATCTTGACGGACAGTGCTACCGCCGACGATAATCGCATCACAGGCCGATCGCAATTGATGGACTATTTGGCGAGAAGCGGGGCTAGTAATCCAAGTGCTATGACCGGTAGTAGCGGCAATTTTGCCATCGAGAGTCATGGCATATTTGAGAATACCGAAGGGTTTTTTAGCGGTGATGCGATGGATAAAACCCTGATTGAGTTGACGACATTCGGACTCCTCCACTCCCACCAGCGTCTCGATGCCTGCCGATGCTAGTCTTTGAATGCCTTTCCCCGCCACCAGGGGATTAGGATCGATCATCCCTACCACCACTTTTTTAATGCCTGCTTGCACAATTGCCTCGCTACAGGGGGGAGTATGTCCATAGTGGTTACAGGGTTCAAGATTGACGTATAAAGTGGCACCACGGGCTTTTTCTGCTGCCTGTCTCAGGGCGAAAACTTCTGCATGGGGTTGTCCGGCCTCTGGGTGAAAACCTTCGCCGATAATTGTACCCTCTTGAACGATCACAGAACCGACTAAGGGATTAGGAGAAGTCCGCCCCAAGGCTTGCCTAGCAAGGGTTAGACATCTTTGCATCATTGTGCGATCGAATTCCGTTGCCCGGGCCATGGTTGATTTCTCCAAAGGAGGGGAGACTTTATCAGTGATCAGTAAACAGTAATCGGTGATCAGTGGGAATTATAAATTATAAATTATAAATTATGAATTATGAATTGGGAGATGGGGGAGCGGGGAGAAAAAAGCTGACGGCTGATGGCTGATAGCTAAAAATATGCGTCCCATGTTTGCCTCTTTTGGAATTGCGATCACCAAAACTTCGTTGACATTTGTTTCTAAATATGCTGTAAAAGCGGGCATTCCTGAGAAGTTAAAGCTGAAAAAAACCGCCGTGGCCGTGTCGAATACGCGCAATATCAGTAAGGCTAGTATGAAGCTTAATGACGCTTTATCGCGCATGGAAGTTAATCCCGAAACCTACGAAGTGCGTACTTACGGGGAATTATTAATCTGTGAACCCGCTACGGTTTTACCCATAGACCAACGCTATTTCCTATTTTGAATTCTGGTTTTTTTAAAACCCTATTTTTTGGGTGTTTTGGAATGCAGGAAGCTAAAGGATAGGCGGTTAAAATCCGTCTTAGCGGATTCTTTAAAAAATAAGACTAAGTATTAAACCAAATGCACTACCGAATAAGGTAATGATCATCAAAATAATGCTAGTAAAGGTTTTACTATAGCCTCTTTCTTGAAAATCGTTCATTACTTGCTGGGCTAAGTGATACACCCCGAAAGAGAAGTAGAACGTAGCAAAAGCGAATAAAGTTGCGAGAAAAAATCCGATCAATAAGCCGACAAATCCGCCTATAAATCCTCCTGACAAAATACCAATTAATAGCCCGATAAGATAAAGAATTTTTTCGGATAGGGCTTCTATACTGGGAGTAATCGAAAATACTTGAAGAGGATATTTATTAATAAAATAGACACTGGCTAATGCGGCTCCTAATGCACCAATAAAATTTTTATTTTTTCTATCCTGAGTTGTTCCCCCGTATCCTCCAACGGCGGCAAGGCTAGAATTAAATAATAAGGAATTAGGATCAAAGTGTTTCCCAAAAACTTGATTTAAGTAATTTCCTAATAAGTTTATAAAAATCGCACCGACAATCGCAGCAACATTATTGCTGAGTCTGTATCTTTGTTTTCTAAGTATCCATTCTCCTAAATCGCCAAGCCAAGTTAAGAAACCAATCGAGATAATAATTAACCAATAGGGTTGAGTTGCTAATTTCATTGTCCAATAAATTGCGATCTCCTTTGTTAGTGATATTCCTACAAAAATCGCACTAATTGTAATTATTAAAAATGTCAGAAAATAAAGAGGGATAAAGGTTATTGTTGGGAAAATCAACCATTTTTGCTCACGTTCTGATAATTTGTTTGTAAAGTAAGAAGTGATTATGTCAATATTAAAAAGTTTAGACATTATCAAAATTGGGGTGATAGCTAAACTGCCTAAAACTACGATATTTAAAAAGCTAAAGCAAAAAAATGAAATTAATTCTCTCAATAATAAAAGAGGATTTTGGGTGAGTATTATTTCTGTAAACGTGAAAGAAAAGTTGTTATCTTGACCGATAATAAACAATAAGATGACAGGAATTATAAATGTAACGAGAATTGCTGGATGAGAAATATTATTGGGATTTTTGATAAATTTTTTAAGTTGTCTAGAAAGTTGACTTGTTTTAATTTTATGGATTAAGTATTGCCCATCTTCTTGAAAATCAAATTTATGAAATAAAAGTTTAATATCATTCCATGTTTTTTTCAACAATTCTATTTTGTTTGTATCAGGCTCAACGATCAATTGAAAATTTTCAAAAATCTGACTTAATAAAACACGAATTTCTTGAACTAGGTATATAACATGAATTTGTTTAGTTGTATTCAATTCAATGTTATTATCTGATTTTTTTATGTCTATAACTTCTCCTGAGTTCATAATCTCATTTTCTATATTTAATGTTAATGGTGGCGTGAAAATTTTATCTGGACTAACATTAAAACGAATATAAGAACTATCAAGAATTGGATAGGTCTCTTGCTCACCGATAAATGCCCGCATCCAACAGGCATCACTAGCAGCTAAAATAATTTCTTCAGGCTTGTATAATTCTTCAAGTTCCTCCTTTCTTTGCATTATTGCTACCGCTTCAGTTGTTTTACCTTGCTTTGAGTAAATATTATAAAGATTATTGAGTGTTTCAATCAGTTTTTCGTGAGTTCTCCCTAAGAGTTTTTCTTGTTGCTCTAAAAAATTTAGCAAAATAGACTCAACTTGATAATCTGCCCTTACACAAGCATAATAGAGATCCATATAAGTTTTTCCATCTTGATTATTAGCAATAAGACAACTGATTTTAAAATTAATTTTGTAATAAACATGAGAACTAGGAAAAAAGAATAATAAGGAGCCATCTAAATCATCAGTCCATATATTAAGGCTTGGTATGGGAAAAAAAGGCAAGGCAGATTGTCTCGATTCATCAATAAATATTTCTCGTTTATAATATAAGCGTTGATTAAGATAGAGCTTAAAATTTAGGAACCCAGGCCCAATCATCCAAAAATTAATATACGGATTAATTTGAGGAATTTCCCAAAAATGCAAACTTTTTTCGATTAAAGTATCCTGCTTATCAGAAATAAATTCCCATGAATATCCTGATTCTTCACAAAAAGTTTTAATGAGTTTTTCGGATACTTTTTCAACAGTAAAAGCAATAAAATTATCTTCTTTTAATATTTCTTGATTAAAAAAATGAGCGTTAATTGAGGATTCAAACAATATAATTATTCTTTCGTTATTTTTTTGTAAGTAGTGATAAACAACTTCGTTTTTATCTTTATCGTACCCCAATAGAATATAGTAGTTATTTGAACTATTTTTTTCAATAGCCTCTTGTGATGATAAAAATAAATTTATTTTTTCAGGAAAAACTGATGGAGTGATAACTTCAAATAAATGGTATTGTTCTCTATCTAAGTTTCTCCCAATTACATCTCCAATAATTATATTTTTATTATTTGGTGAAAAAAGGATAAGGCTGACGTGATTTTCTAATTTAAAAGCAGTAGTTCTATTCGTAAAAAGAATAATTTGTCCATTTTGTGAGGCGGAAAGAGTTGTTAAAACTCCGTCTATAAATTTTGTCTTTATAAAAGTGACAGGAGACTGATGTAAAAGAAGTGATGAAAATTTCTCCCCATTTCCCAATCTATAATACTCAATTTTACCGTTTTCAAAACCAAGCACTAAAATTTTATTGTCATCTGAAAGAGAAAAGCTAGTATAAGAATTATTCTCAAGAATAGGAATAGGATTTTTATTAATTAAATCAAAGTAACGCAATCCTCTTTCATAGTTATATCCGCCATCAAGAAAATCATTTTCTAATTTAGGCGTAATAACAAATTTTGCATCATTTGATAAAATTATTTTTTTCCAAAAATATTCATCATTTTTTTTAATTTCTGGTAGTAAGCTATAACCAAGTGAAGTGATTTCGTTAGCTTTTAAATCGTGCAATTGAAAACATCTTCTTTTTGTTTCCCTTAAAGCCCATTGACCATTTTGGCTGACGGCTCTATAAATAAAAGGAGGATTGGGTTGTTTTTCTGTATTTTCTGCGAAAATTTGCGCTAAAAACCATTCATCAAAAGTATTGTCTTCATAAACAAAAATTAACCAGAGTTGATTAACACTTTTGGCAACAGCACTAATAGCAATATTTTTTCTTCGATATTTAAAAGGACTTAATTTTAAGGTATTAAATTGTTGACCTGTTACCGAATCTGCAACAATTAAAAGATTAGGGTCTTGACGAAAAAGAACCCATGCCCCATCAAGAGTAATGGCAATTTTATAATTAAAATCAAATCCTACAGATGCCATAGTTCAATACCTCCATTATTACCTTTTAGAATAAACCATTGAAAGTCTGGAGTTATATCATCTGGAACAATATAACTGGGTATATTAATGTTAATCTTTGTGATAGGAAGAGTTCTAAGTTTTCGCAAATTGGTTATTTTTTTATTGACTAATAAGTAAACTAATCGCTGGAATAAATTATTATAACTATAATATTTAAAGCTACAATTTAGTTTGATAAGATCATCTTCAGAGTTTTTTTCAAGATAAGAGTATTTAAAATGTAGTGAAGGAAACTCATCAAATATGTCAGAAAAAAATTTATTTATTTTATCTATTTTTTCATCCTCATCTTCTATTTTTGGAAAGCTAAAATATGTAATAGTTTTTTTAAGAAAATTAATCACTCTCACCCATTTTTTATCTAAAATATCATAGTCTTTCATTAAATAATTTTTTAGGTTGACTTTATAAACGCCCATACTGGTTATTAAAAAAAGTAAGGATTTTGATGAGTGTAATTTAAAACGCTTAATTGAAGGAATATTATTTACACGAATAATTAATTGAAGACGACCTTTCACTAAATCCCATATCTTGATATATTCACCCTGTCTAACAATTAACCAACGATTATTATCTTCAATAGCCAGCGTATCAATTTCTTTTTCATTGTCAATATCAATCCAAATCCAGCTTAAGTGATTAAGATAACTTGAAGTTCGATTATTTGGATCGATTTTCTCATGATAACCAGGAACACATGATTTAATATTAATACTTCTAAAATCTAATATTTGTAAAAAATATTTTTCTAAATCAACTACATATAAACTAAACCAACCTCCAAAATTTTCATTACGGCTAAAAGTAAGATATTTTGCGTTTAAACTTAGCGCAAGACAATCACATTCATCATCATCTCTGTAGCCATTATAAGCAGTAGATCTAGCTAACGGAAAGCAAAGCACCGAACTATTTTCGTCTAAATTCCATAGCTCAAATACGGAAATCGCTATGCCTGCCCCAATAGGTTGTGACTTTCTAGATGAAACAGTTCCGACCCAATTTCCATCAGGACTAATTGTTATTAAGTTAAACTGAGTTCTTTCTATTATCTCTTTTTCAACAATAATATTATTTATAATTTGTTGCTTTTTATTTTTTCCATCTTCCTCATCTTCAACTGAGTCAAAGTTATAAAAATTAGAGGCAATAACTCGATAAGTTTCTCTGATAGTAAAATCTTTAATTAAGACTCCTGTTTTTAGATTCCACTGTTCGACTAAACCATTGCGTACCGTTA
Source organism: Microcystis sp. M20BS1 (assembly GCF_020245305.1). Lineage (NCBI taxonomy): Bacteria > Bacillati > Cyanobacteriota > Cyanophyceae > Chroococcales > Microcystaceae > Microcystis > Microcystis sp. M20BS1. The sequence goes on from NZ_JADBUZ010000013.1 coordinate 52,917, forward strand.
CAGCAAATTTACCATCATCACTAATTGCCATTGCATGAAAAATATTACCCCCTGCGATAGTCCTCACTAAAGAATCTTGAGGTGAAACCATTTCAACTTTTATTGGTTTTAACCAAGCATATTCCCGCCAATCTTTAACCTGCTCTAAAAAAGGCTTTAGCTTCGGTTCATCAATCTTCATCAATTTACCTAACAACTGCCCTGGCAATTGATATTTATCCTGTTGTAAAACATTTGCCGACTGCTCAACTGCTCTAAAAATTAACTCTAAAACTCGTCTGTCTTCATTGGAGAAAACAAGCTGAGACTCCAACGCCAAACGATAATCTTCAATTAATGATTGAACCTCTTTTTTTCGGGATAACTTGTAGTCAAGAAACATGAAATCCGTCAAAATTTCATACAAATCCTCTACCGCCTCTCCTTTTGTCAAATGAAAAGGCAAATCCAACATCGTATCTAAATCTTCTGGCAAGAAATCTTCAAACTCATTCATGGTGGCGTTTTTTCATCTCCTTTCTCTTTTTCCAAAGGTTAGAATCAACTTGAGAAATATTCCTATGAATTTCCTGAAATGTTACTGGATAATCATTCTCTGTAAGTCCATGTAAAAAATCTTGGTAACTTGAGTGATAGATGCCGTAACGCTTTTCATTATCTTTCATGATTTCATGTAAGAATTGTCTCCATTTTAATAAAATGTCCTGAACCGTTAAAGGACTTTCCCTAGAATAATCACAAACTTTACGCTGAGAAACAGCTTGTTTAACTGCGGCTAAAACAATTACAATCCTAATCTTTTCAACAGGTAAAGGATCATCTGTCATTCCCATTCGTCGCCAGTGAAACATATAATAACTTTGTAGGCCTTTTGGAAATTGTTCTAGTGTTAAATCCTTATATTCCCCTTTTTCTATATCTGAGAGAACGTAGCGGAGATACATAAAATTATTTTCACTTTTATTACTAATTTTATTAGTAAAATCTGCAACTGTTTCCTTTCTTTCTAGTATTTGAAGACGTAATTTTTCGCTTTTTTTAACTCGATTTTGAATATAAGTTCTAACATCTCGTTCACTATCAGCTTGATATTTATCATCAAGTAAATTTAACGACTGAGAAGGAGTATAAACTGTCATCGGAACATCAACACCTCTCCGTAAAGTTAGAATAAAATAAACTCCATTCGGTAAATGAGACGGCAAAAAAAGGATATTTGAAACACCTCGATAACTAGATTGATCTACCTCATCTAAAGCATCAACAACAATAATAATCGGATTTTCACTTTCTTTTTGAACAGACTCATTTAACAATCGTTCTAGAAATTTTCCATCCTGTGTCGCATTAGTTGGTAATGAGTGATAGTCCAACTGATAACGCTCAATTAACTGATTACAAATACTTTCAAGAAACTGTTCAGTACGATTCAGACCTTCTAGGACACTATTAAAATAAGCAATACAGCTAGTATTCTGAACATACTTAGCCAAGATTGCACTTTTACCCTGTCCAGGATCACCAATAACCGTAAAATAACCCTTAGAATTACTCGTAATAAATGAATTAATTTCATTAAATACATATTCACGACCAACAAAATCCTCAGTTTTATCGGCAATCAAAGTCTGAAATTGAGGAGGTATTTTATTAATTTCATCACGGTTTTGTTTGACCTGCTCCGTAACAGGCGGCTTCAGTCAATAAAAATTCTGAGTAACCGTTACATTAGAACCTGCTTCTGCAATAAATCCAAGATTCTTAATGATTTTAATTGCTTGAGCTTGCTTGTCGAGGTTTTGCTTGGCTACGGTTTCTGCTAATTGCTTAAATACTCCATCTTTTTCAATTAATGTCGCCATCATTTGTATCGGCTGTGCCAGAGCGTCTGTATTATCTTCCGAAGACGCTTCTAATTGTTTAAGCGTGTCAGGTGACTTTTGAGCCAATTGTTTTTTGATTTGCTCAACACTTTCCTCGACAATAACTTCCCCTGTTTTATTGAAAATACCAACTAAGACAAGAGCAACTATTCCTGCAAGGGTAAATGGCTCCATAGCGATTAGCCTAAATTATAAATTTGGATAACTATAATAGAGGGAGCATCCCATTTAGGCAATAAGTACAAATGCTGTGGCAATTGCCTGATTGAGATAAGCACAACGTAACTTTAAAAGCTGGAGGTTTTATTTAACAAAGTACAGAGAAATATTATAGGGCTGTCCTTCCCATTTCAATCCATAGCTTTGTAGGGTGCGTTCCCTGAAAACATGACAATTTCAAGGTTAACCAATATTTGGGAACGCACCACCCCTACCATTCATGGATTTGATTGTGGACTGCCTGTTTTAATACTAAATCCGCTTATTGAAAACTGATTATAGCGTTTCCCATTCACAAAAGGTACATTCTCGATCTTGAAAAGCTTAATTAGCAAAGGTTTAAGTGTGCCGTACAGGTACGAGAACCGCTATATTTAGGGTTGGCTGAAAAAGTTTTTCGTGGGGACAGGGTATGGGCTTCGACGGTGAGACTTCGGTGTGAGCTTGTCGAATCCGTCGAACCGCCAGGGTCAACTACCTAATTTTCAGAGAAAAAGTACCTGAATTTTACCCCCGATCACTCCCATATCCGGTACTTTTTGATTTCCAAAAAGTCTAAAAGTCTTACCCAACAGGGGTTTTAGATTTATTCAGCCAGCCCTAGTTAGTAATTTTGCTGCTACCCCATCAAGATCGATTTTTTCCGCTAAGTAGTCGGACATAAATTCTGTTGTCTATCTTAAGAAATGTGAATTGCCGCAATTCTTACTGACTCCGTTCGGCTGATCTCACGGCCGAAGCCTGAGTGTTCGTGTTAGTAAGCTTGTCGAACCACTGAGCATTCGACAAAAGCTCACGCCGAAGTCTCACCGTCGAAGCCTGAATACTGAATACTGACGACCGATAGCTAAAAAGCTGATCACTTCTCTACTATTATTATTTTAAAGTGAAACGTATCAGAGGATACAGAAATCTCAAATAAAAAAAAACAAAGATCGAAAAACATTGACTACTCACACATCAAGATAAATCCCTAGGCGTTTGGTCTTCTGAAATGATTGACCTCTGTTCCTAGGATTTAGCGGTTGAACGGACATAATTGCTCGGTAATTATTTTCAAAAGTAATGAATCGACCTACTAACTCAACAAAGTAAACGAATTAACGATGAAACGAATTGCTCGAAAATCTGGGGAACTTGTCGGTTTATTACCGAAAATTAACCCTGTCTGGTTAGCCTGTGTTCCCTTGTCTGCGATTATTTTTGTGATTTGGAACACGGCCGTACAGGCCCAAGATGCGAAACCCTTAACCCCCGAAGATGTCCAAAACGCCCTCAATACAATCTGGGTTTTAATTGCCGCCATCCTCGTGATCTTTATGAATGCGGGTTTTGCGATGCTAGAAACGGGATTCTGTCGTCAGAAAAACGCCGTTAACGTTCTGGCCAAAAACCTGATCGTTTTCGCCCTCTCCACCATATCATTTTGGGCGATCGGTTTCTCCCTGATGTTTGGGTCTGTCAGTAACGAATTTTTCGGTACAGGAGGCTGGTTCCTTAGCAGTAGCGATCCCGCCACCTACGTTATGCCTGCCTCCTTGCCCACCTCAGTATTCTTCCTGTTCCAAGTAGCTTTCGCGGGAACGGCGGCAACCATTGTATCTGGGGCGGTGGCAGAACGGATTAAATTCGTCGATTTCCTCGTTTTTAGCTTAATTATCGTCGGTATCATGTACCCGATCACCGGTCACTGGGTTTGGGGTGGCGGTTGGTTAGCTGACCTTGGTTTTAAAGACTTCGCTGGTTCGACGGTGGTCCACTCGGTGGGTGGTTGGTCTGCTTTAACCGGGGCGGCAATTCTCGGCCCGAGAATGGGTAAATACATCAACGGTCGCACCAGTGCCTTACCCGGCCATAACATGAGTATCGCGACCTTGGGTTGTTTAATTCTCTGGATTGGCTGGTTCGGTTTTAACCCCGGCTCTACTTTGGCAGTTAATGAAACTGTACCCTATATCGCTGTCACCACTAACCTCGCCGGGGCTGCAGGTGGCATTGCCGCTACCTTTACCGCTTGGGCGAAAGATGGTAAACCTGACCTTTCGATGATTATTAACGGTATTCTGGCCGGTTTAGTAGCCATTACTGCCGGTTGTGATGGTGTTTCCTATTGGTCGGCGGCAATCATCGGTTTAATTGCCGGTGTAGTCGTGGTTTACTCGGTGTCTTTCTTCGATAACCTGAAAATTGATGACCCCGTGGGTGCAACTTCCGTTCACCTCGTCTGTGGTGTGTTTGGAACTTTAGCCGTCGGTATCTTCAACAAAGATGCGGGTTTAATCACCGGTCAATTCCAACTGTTTATTAACCAAATTATCGGAATTGTGGCAGTAGGGGCATTTACCGTGATTGTCAGTGGTATTGTTTGGACAATCCTTAAGGCTACCCTCGGTATTCGTGTTACTCCCGAAGAAGAAATGGAAGGTTTGGATGTGGGTGAACACGGAATGGAAGCCTATAGCGGTTTCGTCAAGGAGTCCGATATCGTTACTGGTGGCTATTATGCTTCCAGTGTTGACATGGAAACGCCCAGCAGTCGTTAGGGTGAACCTTGTAAAGATAGATTAATTTACCCCGAAAAAAGTTAAAGAGAAAAGGAAGAAGGCCTCGCCCCGATGCGATCGGTGGCTATAATTGCCTTCTAAACCTTTTCTCTTTCGGTTTTTGTCTCTTTCCGGACAGAAAAAATTAATCTTGCTACTAGGCACCAACCGTCAATGAAAAAGATCGTAGGAATAACCATGCTTTTGCTGGGACTGGGATTCAATTTCGGAGTTGCCCCGGTTTTTGCGGAAACCGTCGCCGCCGCTCCCCCCAATCCGATTAGTGCTGGAGATACAGCTTGGATGCTGATCTCCTCAGCTTTAGTTTTATTAATGACCCCCGGACTGGCTTTTTTTTATGGGGGTTTAGTACGTTCGCGTAACGTCCTCAACACCATGATGATGAGTTTGGTAGCCATGGGCGTAATTGGTGTAACTTGGGTGCTTTGGGGTTATAGTCTCGCTTTTGATGTCACCCCGGGTAAAAGTGGTTTTGGTGAAGGGATTGAAGCTTTTATCGGTGGTCTGGATTGGATTTTTCTCAACGGAGTCACCGCCGCCGCACCTGACAATATCGGTTATGCACCCACCGTTCCCCATCAAGTGTTTATGGTCTATCAGATGATGTTCGCCATCATCACCCCGGCTTTAATTTCGGGGGCGATCGTAGAACGGGTTAACTTTAAAGCCTATTTTTGGTTTTTACTGCTTTGGTCCACCTTGATCTATTCTCCCCTAGCTCACTGGGTTTGGGGTAAGGGTTGGTTAGCAGCCACTGGGGCGCTGGATTTCGCCGGTGGAACCGTTGTTCACGTTAGTTCTGGGATTTCCGCATTGGTGGCCGCTTGGGTAATCGGTCCGCGGCGTAGTTTTGGAACTCAAACCTATGCACCCCATAATGTGCCGTTTGTTCTCCTCGGTATCGGTTTACTCTGGTTTGGTTGGTTTGGTTTTAATGGGGGTAGCGCACTTTCCTCTAGTTCCCTAGCCACCACAGCTTTTGTTAATACCACGATCGCCGCTTCGGCTGGTGGTTTGACATGGATGTTTATAGAATGGATTTTACGCGGTAAACCGACGGCGATCGGTATTGCTAGTGGATTTTTGGGGGGATTAGTGGGTATAACTCCCGCTGCCGGCTATGTGCTGCCGATTGGGGCGATTCTCATTGGTTCGATCACTGCCCTTAGTTGTTTTTTTGCGGTTAGTCTCCGAGCAAAATTGCGCTTTGATGACTCTTTGGATACCTATCCCGTCCATGGTGTGGGTGGGACAATAGGGGCAATCCTTACGGGGGTTTTTGCGACTAAATCGGTTAATTCCTTCGGTAATGACGGTTTACTATTTGGCAACCCCGGCTTAGTTTGGACGCAATTTGTTGGCGTTGCCGCTACTTATATCTTTGCTGCCGTGGGTACTTTTGTCATCCTGAAAGTTCTCAGTTTATTCATGGATTTGCGGGTTAAACCGAATACGGAAGCAGAAGGTTTGGATGTGCCTCAACACGGAGAGGAAGCCTACGGACAGGAATTCGAGTTTGGTAGCAGCTTTTCCTACCAAGAAAATCCTCCGACCACAAATCCTCGAGAAAATTATTAGCGATTCAATCGGCTATCAGTCCGGCTAACAGAGGCGAAATTTCGTCTCTGTGGAACTTGGCTGAACAATCAAAAAAAAAGAACGGGTCTGCTTCTAGATGATACTAAATCTGGTTATTAAAAACTGATTATTTATTCCCCCTTTTGCCTCTTGCCTCTTGCCTTTCCTGATATGTAGCCTATACTCAACGGATTTAGTATGAGATGAGGTTTCAAGCCCTCACACATTGCGCCAATACCAGCGAGTAACATCGGTTAAAAACTGTTTGACTCTGGGAGGAGGGGTTATTTTTAATCCTAGCCATTGATAGGTAAGTTCTCCTACTACATGATATTTCTTAGAGATGTTCATATTTGTCGGTAACTCCATTCCCCAGCGTTTAAAACTAGCGGCGCAATTTTCTGTGATTTCACCGCGACTGGTGCTTTCCCCATACACGGCTATATTCTTGTCCACAATTAATTGTCTTTCTCCCACTAACTTTGTAATTCTGAAACTATCCATTTCCTTAGCAACAAATGGTCGATCAGGAAAACTTTCAAAAACTCTTCTCAAAGCTTTTACTTTTATGAATTGATGAGACCAGAGATCCGGGAGAGTATCTGCTTGAGAAAATACCGTTTCTCGTAAAACAACTTGCTTTTTAGGGGTGAGAATCTTGACTCCTTCTTGAATAAATTTGTCGCTTTTAAAGTAATACCAATTCTCCAAAATGTGACTACAGATAGGCTAGAATATCATATTAGTAGAGTTAAAGGAAAAATATGGCAGGAGTTTATAAGATAGAAATATCTGAAAGTGAAGCAGAACTCAAGGAACTGCTTAGAAAAGAAAAAACTGGTTCAGGAAAAGAAAGAATACAAGTATTGTACTTGTTAAAGACAAAAA
>NZ_JADBUZ010000130.1:0-2970 GCF_020245305.1 Microcystis sp. M20BS1
ATGAAAACACTCGAAGAAATCGGCCAGATTTTCAACGTCACTCGCGAGCGCATTCGTCAAATAGAAGCCAAGGCTCTGCGGAAACTGCGTCACCCTAACCGTAATAGTATCCTCAAAGAGTACATTCGTTAATTTCCCGTCCTTAAAAAACTAGAAACTGAGTCTCCTTGAGGCTCAGTTTTATTGTAATCTGCACCTACCTCGACGGCTGCACCTCAATTTGGTCGAAATATCCATATTATATTTTGGGCGCACGCGATGCGCCACTAGCACGGATAGGTGAACTTGATTACTGCCGATTAATTCCCCCTCAACTCGATAGAAAGTCCCGTATTCGTTAGTAAGATATTCGATAGCGGGATTGACGAGGGTAAAACCAGCAGGATAACTGCTATACTATATTTATAGTTCACTGAGAGAATAGAAATGGATCACAATTGCGATGCTTGCGATTCTAAAATCGAAGATATTCCAGAGTTTATTCGTCAAAACCTCATTGTCGTAAAATCTATATGGAGATACAGCTGTGAGGCAATTAAAGAATTAAAAGACAATGATTACAACAAACACCTGATTTTAATTATAACAGATTTAGAAGAAGAAATTTTAGAAAATCGAGAAATATTTTCAAAAAATCAATCTGCCAAAAATTATTTTACTACAGAGATTAAACAATATTTAGAAGGCACAAAAAAATCTGCTGGGGAGCCATCGGCTAAGAGTTTATGGGCAAAACCAATATCTACTCAGTTGAAATTTATTTTAGAAGCTTTAAATTCAGCATCAGATTCTAAAAAATTTGAATTAAAAGACATATTATATTTTGTTGAAATAATACAAAGAGAGATAATTTCAGTAGAAAGTCTTGAAGGTTTACTTAATTTACTTATTACAGAAATCCTCAAAGAAGAAATGAATCTAGAGGAATTAAAATTTATCGTTAACACTATTATAATAATGTTTATTGAGCGAGGATACTATGTTAAAACTCTAGAAAATTTATTACATAAACAATTATCTTTGTTTCAAGATCATTGGAACCGTATAAGTACAAGTACAGATGGATTGTATTTATACGGTGGACTCATATATGGATCACCCAAATATAACGAGGAAGTTTATTCTGAAAACGAAGACTATAAAATTGCCCTCAAGCAATATTATGACTCTTTGGGGCTTAAAGATAGGATTTTTCTGATGAAAAAAATTTATGTCGAACCACCTAAAAAGTATAAGGTTATTTTTAAACTTTCTAATTTTGCTCTAGCCAATTCTCAATCATTAAAAATAGGTAACGTTTATTTTTATATTCCGCAAATTCATGGAAAAATAACAATTCAAGACGACAGATACAGATACAGAGATGAAAATTCTGATCTTGTTTGGTTTGAAAAAACAGTACAGGAATTTGAAGTGATGTCCGAGAGTATTTATTATGTTGCTGTTGACATCGAAGGAAATGATTTTTATTCAATGAAGGATCAAGCGATAAGAACAGTAGAGAGGGCTGTGTCTGTCTTCCTAAAAAAGGATACTCTCATGAAAAAGACAAATAACAACGAAATACAAATAATATCAAATAATTACATTATCTGTAACGATCTAGGTGAGGGTGTTTTTTATCATTGTTATATATCGAATTCTAAAGAATTTGATATTCCTAATAATATTTATACTGACAGAATTGGTCATTGGCTTTCTTCTAAAAACTCACTTAATAAAAGCGTTGAAACATGGTTAACTGCCATTGAACTATATCGTAAATCTGTTGAGTCAGTACAAAGTTCCGACGCGCTTCTATATTCTTGGTATTCCCTTGAGCATTTTATCAATAAATCGGAAAAAATTACTGTGAGGCTTCCGAAGGAAAAGGAATTTGATAAATCTGTTTTTGGAGAATGGTACAATGCGGACAATATTTCAGTCCTACAATTATTGCTCGCTATTGTTACCATTAAATCCAAGTTTTTTGATGATTTTGGGCAGAAAAATAGTCAAATTGATCACACAACTTGCTTGAATAAAATAAAACAAGCAATAATCGATGTCAAAAATGATGTGTATAATATCTATCGCATTAGAAATATGCTAGTTCATAGTAGTAACACAAAAAGTAAGCTTTTAGAAGATTATTCAAAAAGAAATAAGGAATACAGCTTAAGACTTATTTTAGAAATCAGAAAACATTTATTTGCAACCGAGAGTGATACTGAAATACAGCCGATAAATACTTATTTTACAAGGATGATAATTGATGCTAACGTGGCATTTGAAGCAGTAGTCAATAATGATATGGATAAATTCAGAAAATGGATAATACAATAGGAAACTCTACGACAAGTAGCCGCAAAAATTGATAATATCGAGGGTAGAACTGAAAAAAGCAATTTAGCCGCCGCTACAGCAATTCTGGCGGGGTTAGTATTAAGTAAGGAAATCATCGGAAGCTTATTAAGAGAAGAAATTATGCGCGAATCAGTTATTTATCAGGATATCCGGGAAAGTGGAAAAGCACAAGGAAGAGAGGAAGGAAGACGAGAAGAAGCGGTTTCTTTGATTCTACGGCTACTTAACCGTCGTTTAGGTGAAATATCCTCGACTTTAAGCCAACAAATCCGAGAACTATCTCTAGAACAATTAGAAACTTTAGGAGAAGCGCTGCTCGATTTTACCAGCTTGACAGATCTAACCGCTTGGTTATTGGAGATAGAAACTTAAATCCCCAGAAGATGTCTGCTCGTCCTGCGTTAAATTTTTAAATACCGGCTTTTTTCCCGTATTGATTTAACTATGGCTACCAGCGATATTCTCCATTCTACTCACTCATCCCCAAAACCCCTGCCAAAACTGGGACTTTTCACCATGTTTCGCTTAGGACTCTTTCAGATGGGACTAGGTATGATGTCCCTGCTGACTTTGGGGGTTCTCAATCGGATTATGATCGATGAGTTAAAAGTTTTACCCTTTCTC
>NZ_JADBUZ010000131.1:0-3984 GCF_020245305.1 Microcystis sp. M20BS1
CCATTTTTTTGCTTACCTCCACCTTAATTCCTTCTTTCAAAACTATACCTATCAATCGTTTCCCCTTTTTTTAAGTTTCTTCTCTTTTTGTTAAGAAAGATCTGACTAATGGATAGCTTATCAAGGGGGGCAGGGGGGATCGAACCTAAAATCCATTTTTAATTTAATTATAACCAGCTACTTAAGCTTATCTCCCTCCGATTGCCATTAAATTTTAACTAGAAGCAATTACCCCAGATTGTTGAAACCATTGGCTAATTCCGGCGGCTAAAACTTGCGCTAATTGTTTTTGTGCCTGAGTATCGGTAATCCATTCAAATTCTTGAGGATTACTCATAAATCCTAACTCTAATAACAATGAAGGACTACTATAGGGACGAGTTAAAGCTAAATTATTCCAAAATACTCCATAGGAAGGACGGTTAAGATTTTTGGTTAAATAATCGTGGAGAAAAACTGATAAATCCGCTGCCTGGGGATGATACCAAAATATGCCAATTCCTTGAGTATTTAAGGCATCTCCATCATCGGGTAAAGCATTATAGTGAACCGATAGTGCTAGGGTTGGTTGTAGATTATTAATCATTTCTACTCGTGCCGGTAAAGATAAGTCTATGTCAGTTTCTCTGGTTAAATAAACTGTTGCCCCCAATTTTTCTAACTCCCGTTTAATTAATTTAGACATAACTAAATTAATCTCTTTTTCCGTGTAACCCGTTGGACCGACAGCACCAGTTTCTTTACCTCCGTGTCCGGGATCTAATAAAATAACTTTGCCCTGTAAATTATCACTTTTTTCCGGGGGATGACGCAGGGTTAAGATTAAATTTGTCCCCTGATAACGAAGACTATAACCCCACTGTTGTTTTTGATTAAGATTAAAAGTGTATTCTATCGTGGTCGGGTTAATTTGTCGCCAATCTAAACGTCTAACTAAAGGATTATCCACCAGAAAAATTGTATCGGTTTGGGCAATGGTATTATAGAGAGTCAAAATAAATTTATCATCTTCTTGTGCCACGGCGATGGGTACGGGATGGGAGAGGGGAAAAATAATTTCTGTTGCTTGATTGATACTGCGAGAAGAGAGACCACGAATATTAGCATTATCTAGGACTTCATTAACTATTAAACGGGTTTCTCGCTCTAAAATCCAACCACCATAATCTAACCGTAACCAATCCCCTTCTTTCCCGGTGACTCTCGCTTTCGTGCCTTGGGGTAAAGGAGTTAAACGGGAATAATTACTACCCGGCCCCGTGCGAGCTACTCCTTGGTCTGCTATAATTTCAATCACTGGTAAATTTTGATCGCTAATAATGTTAATTTCTCCTTGACCTTGTTGGCTAATCGAGCGATTATTTAATTGTGCTGTAAAAATAGGTTTTCCTAAGTTAGCCTCTTGCTTAAACTGCTGACAACCTCGATAGTAACCAGTTTTATCCTCGGAATTCGCTTGATTAAGATTAGTTAAAACTGCGGCATTACTAGGCAGTTTTGTGGTTTGAGTTTGGGGTAAAAGAGGCAGAATTTTATCTCCTAACTGCACAGAAACCTGAGCTTGGGGAGTGGCAATCGCACTAAAACAAATCCATTCCCCCACTAACCTCGTCTTATGGACAGAAGGACTGAGAGAGTTATCAGCAAAAGCTAATTCGTGGGGAATAATTGCTTGAGTATCTAGACGAATTATTTGACGATTAATAGTTTGGTTTTGATAGCGAATAGTGAAATTATTTTCACCAACTTCTAGGGGAAAACTAGGGGCAAAATATCCTTTAGCACTGCGTTGAATCGGTTGATTATTGAGCAAAACTTGACCTGATGGAGGAGCAGAACCAATAAAAAAGATTTTCGAGGCCGTGGTTTGATGATTATCGGGAGGATAAACAATCATTAATGAGGTAGATTTAGCGCTGATGCTGTCATAAAAACCGATTAATAGCACTAAAACTAAACCGATTAAGATATTTTGCCCAAAAGTTCTCACCCTTAACCAGAATGGCCCCATATTATCCCCCTCTTAGCTGACAAATATTATCCTAGGACAAATTCTGGAGGTTTGTTGTTCGTCTTCTCAGTTGCACTGCATTTAAACTGATCGGGAAAATTTAGTACAAATGCTCTGACTTCTTCTCCCCTCTCCCTGTTTTTGACCCTCATCCCTTATGATCAATATAGATTAACTTTTGTAAAGGAATCGGAGTTATGGCTTTAACCGTTGGAACAATCGCACCGAACTTTACCACCACCGACGATACTGGAAAAACCGTTTCCCTGTCGGATTTTCAAGGTAAAGTCGTAGTTTTATACTTCTATCCCAAAGATGATACCCCCGGCTGCACCAAGCAAGCGCAAAGCTTCCGGGATAACTACGAACAATACCAAGACAAGGAAATAGTAGTCTTCGGGGTGAGCAGGGATGACCAGGGTTCCCATGCACAATTTAAAGAAAAATACAGTTTACCCTTCCAATTGCTCGTAGATACCGATGGTGCTATCACCAAAGCTTATGATGTCGATGGTGGTGGCTATTCTAAGCGCGTCACCTATATCATCGATGCGGAAGGCAAAATTAGCTATATGGATGACAAAGTGAATACCGCTAGTCACGCATCGGATATTCTCTGCGTCGTCGGTTAATTTTTCCTAAAATCTTTTCTGGGTGTGTTAGGGGAGCCTAATACACCCGATATCTATTTTTTAGTTCACTGATAATCAGTTTTTAATAACCGGATTGAGTATGACTAAATAGGGCCTGCTGATGATGAACTGAATATCAAAAATCGGACTAAAATAATACTATTATCAAATATCTTGGTGGGATTAATCGGCAATCATGGTTAAGTTTAGCAAGTACCTAAAGAGGTTTGGGATTGTTGCTGGAGTGGCTTTTTTGTTGTTGGTTACTCACCGAGCGGCTCCCCGAAAGGCAGTGGAAAATGAGCAGATGAAGGGGGTTTGGTTAACCAATATTGGCACGATATTGTTACATCACACTACGTCCTTAGATGAGGTGTTAAATCATCTTTCGCGATCGGGTTATGACCGGGTGTATTTTAGTGTTTATGGGTTTAGGGGAACGCTTTATCCGACTTCCCAACGTCCGACGAATTGGTTGTTTGTGCCGCCGTTGAGCAATCCCTGGAGGGCAGCGGTTAAGGAGTCTTTACGGCAGGGTTTGAAGCCCTATGCTTGGTTTGAGTATGGTTTGATGTTATCCCCTAAGGATCCCATTGCCAAAAAGCATCCGGATTGGCTATTAAAAACGCCCGCAGGGAAGACGGTGGTGGAAACCAATGTCTGGTTAGATCCGGCGAATCCGCAGGTACAAGCCTATCTTTTGGGGAATATGGAAGATATTTTAAAAGAAAAAGATTTGGCGGGGATTCAGTTAGATGATCATTGGGCGGTTCCGCGTGTTTTTGGTAATAAAAGTCAGGCTTTAACGAATTTAACCCGCAAGTTGCACGATCATGTCAAGGCGATTAATCCCAAGTTGGTGGTGAGTCTTTCGCCTAATCCTCACTCTTTTGCGGTGAATAAATATAATCAAAATTGGTTGGCTTGGGTGCGTCAAGGGATTGTGGATGAGGTGGTCTTACAGATCTATCGGAAAACTCCCAATCAGGTGGCGGCAAGTCTTTCGGGATCGGGACTGGCGACAGCTTCCCGGTATGTGCCGGTGGGGGTGGGTTTATATGCGGGTTGGAATCCTGATTTTTCCTTAAAGGGTTTACAAGCTCAGGTGAGGACGGTGGAGCAGCAGGGTTATGGCTATTCGTTATTTTGTTGGGAGTTTGTGGTCATGCGTCATCTTTTTAATCATATTCCTCGGTTTTAAGGGACTTCCAGAGAATAAAATACCCAACAAAAAAATAGAAAAGTGTTTTTTTGAAAAAGTAATTATTTTTGTCTAGGAAAACAAAGAGTCTCCCATTACAACCTATTTTTCCGAAAAAAAAATAGCAGCATAAACTTTTA
>NZ_JADBUZ010000132.1:0-3554 GCF_020245305.1 Microcystis sp. M20BS1
ACAAGACCTGAAAAAAGATATAAAGGTCAACGCAGACACAGCAGTTTTTATGTGGGTCAACATCTCTATCATTGGCTCCAGCTACATCAAATGTTCCAAAAAAATATAGAAGAGCTAATGCAAATTAGCCGCTATCGGTTGAAGGATTACATCAAAGGACAAAGAGCGATATTGCTTGCCCTATCTACCTTCTAGCTCGCTTGTCCCCCTCTCAGAAAAACTTGACCAACTATCATTGGCTTACTTATTCTTAATTTGTTACTTTACTTTCCAAGGCGGATTTGGTATTACTTAGGCTGTTTGACCGCCTAGGTACTAGGCTATGGCTTTTCTACCAGCACTTTTTGAGAATTTACTAATGAGTGGGCTTGTGAGAGTTGAGGGTAATTAGAGTAAACTGAAAAGGTGTTATCATTTGGAGGTAAGTTGTTTTCGTTAACCACACAGCAAGCTATTAAGTCGGTTGAGCTTTGCCAAAGTCTCTCGGATGGATTTCGGGACATTGTTTTATTCCGATTTGACCCGTTACGGGGCGAAATTTATATCTTGGCAGGTGAAGACATTGAATTGATTATTTATGCCGATAGAAATTGGGAGTTTTTGCCAAATGAAGCCTAATTTTAACGAAATGAGCAAGTCCACTCTCAGAGCCTATGTTCTACAACACCGTGAGGATGATGAGGCTTTGCGGGCGTTGATGAGTCGTCGTGATCCGAATGCGATCAGGTATAATTTCCCTAGTACGGAGGAGGGTTTACGTCAAATGGAGGAGGTGATTCGCCGTAAAATTGAAGGGACTTTATAGGTATAGTCTTTTTTGCGGCTGACTCTGGGGTCTGGCAAATGCTGAAAATGCTGAAGAACAATCTTTCTCAAGAGCTTTGCTTCTTGTTGCTGCTGGCGGGTCAAAACTAGCTGACCAAAGCCTTTTGCCATAATAACTAACTGGGGAATGCCGACCGCTGTTCATTCTTAGGTTAACCCATTGAGTGTCTCCGAGACCGACTCAAAGGTTGTCAAGCTGGCACTCTATACTCCGTGTCGTTTGTCAAGTACAATTTGTACCAAAGTAAAGCAGTAATCTACCTACAAATATTTGAGTAACCTAACACAATGCAGTCATTTTTAACGATCTTCAACATTATTTGGGACAATGATCTATTTCATTGGATTACCCTTGCCGTTTTTTCAATTGCAACAGTATCGAAACTTAACGCCTAGTGAATTAGTAAATAGAGATAAATATACACTACCGCCTATCCCAATTTTTAGCGAATATATTTCAGAAATTTCTCCGTACTTTATCAAGAGCAATCAAGTAAATAGCGATACCGTTGATTGGTTATTGCGTTGCCTTGATCAAATGCCAGAGAGAGAACAAGCTTCTTCGGTTGATTTTATTTTAAGTAATCTTTCGATAGATATTGCTATTAAATTTCCACTATTAGTTTCATGGCTAAAAAATAATTATAACAATCATCAGAAACAAGCTCTTATTTCTCTAGTAGCTAGGCAAAACTTTAGAAATTTAATAGGAGCTATTAATTATAACAATTTTCGAGACTTAGTGAACTTAATTGTCAATAATATATACCTTGGAAATAATGATGAAAAGCAACTTATAAATCGCCAGCTTTTCTGGAGTAATTATAGCAATAGTTTTATGAGAATAAAAATTTTACTTCCTGAACAAACCTATTCTATTATTGGCAATAAATTTAGGGAATATCAAGACATTCTGAAATTAGAAGATGACGGAAGCAATCCCACAGAGTTGTGTATATTTGATTTTTGATAGTGAAACAGAAAGTCTGTTGATATTAAGTTGAGTGCGATCGCTGATCTGGTAGATTGCGTTAGACAACAATCCCAAAATTAGGGGCGCAAAGAACTTGCACCCTCTAGATATCACAGTAATTCCCCTGACCGTGGCTTCTAGCGGATCATTGCCCGGAGGGAACTAGAAAGTTGATTGGCTGCCCGTGCGGCCACCAATCCCGAAAGGGCAGCAACCACCACTGTAGCAAGGCAGGTTAGCTGGGCTGCCCCCGGCCCCCCCACCCCCAGCACCATCGCTACGGCAGTCAAAGGTAGGCGATAGCCACCAGCAATACCGGCCGCTGCCCCCGCCGCACCCGCCAGATCCCCCGAAATCTCAAAGGTGGTGGCGAACACCCGGCCACTGAGGTCGCCGATCGCCAGAAAAGGGACAAACACGCCGCCACAGCCCCCGGCTAAAACCGCAGCGGTGGTGGCCGCGGCCCGGAGCAGAGCTACCGCTAACAGATGGTAAGGAGTTGTTTTAATGTTTTCGGCCCAGACGATAGCAGCTCCCCCCGGCCCAAAAGCCGCTGCCGGAGTCGCCACCCGTCCGATCACGATCGCCAAGAACAGCATCATCAGGCCACCAATGAGGAGACGAGTGCCAGGCCTGTCCCGCAAGCCTCTGGCCCAGTAGATCGCCTCACCGGTGAGGGCTGTAATCATGCCAGCGATCGCTCCGATCGATAAAGTGGCACCCACCGCATCCCAGAAGTCAGTCGGGGCAACCTGCGGCACCACCAGCCGGATCAGTTGCAGCTTAAAGGCAGCGTTGACTCCCCATCCCACCAGTCCCCCGGCTAACATCGCCGCTGCCCGCTCCGGGGTGATCGGAACCTGGCGTCGCTGACTCAACTCAAACATAAAAAAGCTGCCCACCAGAGGGATTCCCATCAGGGCAGAAACACTGGCCGCACCGCCACCGATGGCCAGAGGCCGCACCAGTTGACGCAGGGCTGGATTTATGCTACCCAACCAGGTTCCCGTCGCCACGCCAATATGAGCCGCCGGTGATTCTGTTCCCATGGGCGCACCCAGTCCAACGGTGGAGAGGATGGCCAGGGCGCGCAAGGGGGCTAGATTCCAGGGGAAGCGCTCTTCGGCGCCGGATGCGTTCACCACGTCACCGGTCAGGTCGGCGCGAGCAATGTCATGGGGGAAGGAGTACCAGGCCATGAGAGAACCCCAGCGGCCAGAGGCAGTGGCCTCGCGGGGAGCTAAGGTCTGCACAGGTTGGCCCTTACCCAGTCCAAACAGGACTAGCACTGCTAAGGTAACGCCCACCAGCGGCAGCAGCAGTAGCCAAAAGTTACCTAGGTCAGAGGCAATTCTCAGGGTTTGCTTAATTGCCTCAGTCAGCAATACCGCGGCCAGAGAGCCGATCAAACCGCCGAGCAGACCAGCAACGGTCCATGGGCCTACCCTGGTTAACAGAAGTTGTAGTTTGTTATTTAGCATCGCGCACAGAAAGTTAAGCTTTTATTGTTCCGATAGCAAGTCCATTTGAGTCGTCAAGCAAAACACCCTGAAAGTCTTTACCTAAAATGTCGGCTTGAAGGCTCTTGACATCCTCACCGCCGTAAACGGACGGTGATTCCCAAACCTCACGATTTGGGTTTCTGCTTCTTTCCCGAAGGATTTTTCGCACCTGCCTTAACAGATTTACTCTGTTCTGGTCTTATGGTCGCTCTACAGACTGACACCGCAAGCCCTGCGGCCAAAATATTTTTACT
>NZ_JADBUZ010000133.1:0-8211 GCF_020245305.1 Microcystis sp. M20BS1
AGTGTCAACTGGTATCAAGCAACGGAATTTTGTAAACGACTATCAAGAGAAACAAAACGGGAGTATCGACTACCAAGTGAGGCGGAATGGGAGTACGCTTGTCGTGCTGGAACCACCACCCCATTCTACTTTGGGGAAACCATTACGGGGGGATTGGCTAACTACAATGCCAACAAAACCTACGTCGAGGAATATCGAAACGAAACAACTCCCGTGGGACAATTTCCCCCAAACGCTTTTGGACTGTACGATATGTACGGCAATGTCTGGGAATGGTGCGCCGATACTTGGCACGATAACTATGACGGGGCGCCGACGGATGGCAGTGTCTGGATAGAAAATGGTAATAATAATCGTTCTCCTATGCGGGGCGGGGCTTGGTACACCTTTCCGTATCGCTGCCGTTCTGCTCACCGCAACATCGACGCCCGCCGCTACAGCCGCAGCTTCCTTTACGGTTTTCGGGTGGTGTGCAGTGCTGAAAGGACTCTGTAGCAGAAAGGAATTTAACTTAGTGCCAACAGACTTACAAAAATTAGGTGGCCGGTGCTCTCAGCTGCACCATTGAGAGCATCAATACATTACTTGGCACATTACTATGAAACACATACAGGCTATTGATTATTTAATCAGGCCTGACGAAACTTCTAATTATAAAATAGTTAGAAAGAGCATCCACGGTATTAAGATTATTGATACAATGGGCTACACAACCCATCAATTAATATTGCTTGATTTGTTAGATATGCAAACTGTGACTAAAGCCATGCAAGAAATATACCATAGGTACCCAGATATAGAGCCTCGTATTAAGAAGAGCGACTATGCTATGTTATCTTATATATTGTGCGTAATTATGTACAATGTAGATAATGTTCCTAGACATATTGATAACTATCTATATCTATACGTTAGTAATCGCTTAATTGGTAGCATCTACCCTTATCCTCAAAGCCCCTTGACAAAAGAGTCGCAGCTTTAAGTTGTCCCGGGCCTTGAGGTATTAAAATAAGAATTACTGTCACTAAACAGTTCTTTAGTACTAAATAACCTAGCGATAATGGGAGGGATCATTGTGTCTTCTGAAGATAAAAGAAAATTAAAGCACAATCCTTATCTTTTTCAAGATAGTCAAAAGACGATTAATGAACTCAGAAAAATCAGTGGACTGACCTGGGAGCAAGTTGCCAAACTATTTAATGTTTCACGTCAAAGCATTCATTTTTGGGTAAGTGGACAGCCTCTAGTTAGTGACAATGAGGAGAAATTAAATAGATTACTGAGAGTGATTAGATATATTGATCGAGGAAGTGCAAGTCTTAACCGTAAGTTATTATTGAAGCCTAATGCTGATGGGGAACTGCCTTTAGACCAATTAATATCAGGAGAATATGATAAAGTAAGAGATAATCTTGGGCGTGGTAATCCACCCAAAAGACCGCAATTAACACCCTTGTCTGAGGAGGAGAGTGAGCTTCGTAGACCTTTACCACCGGAGATATTAATTGATGCTTTACAAGATTCTATTCATCATGATGTTGGACGTTCTAGACCTGCTAAAACATTGAGGAGTGGTCAAAATCGCAGTGGAAAGTAAACAGATTGATCTCATTAACAATGAGTTATAAACATGGTGTCAAGGGGATTTTGTTTTAGGAGAACAGTGGTTTGTTCATCGATTTAATCCTCAATTTCCTCTTACACCTAATTCTACAAAGCAAGATGCTGAAGAAAATGATCTTGTAAAATCGGAGAACCTAGCGAGAATGAAAGGAATCATTATGTCTTCTGAAGACAAAAGGAAATTATTGTTAGAAAAAGTGTTCTGTGAGGCTCAGTCAAAATTCGCATATTATGATTTGCTTACGCAGGGAGAGGCTTTTCGCCAACACCTAGATTCATTGTCAGGCAAAGACTCTGGCAAGATTGAGGAGATAGATAAACATTTCTTGAAAGGCTTTTTGTCTTATTCTAGGCGCTTATATACTACAGGCAAAATTAGTAAATCTGCTTATATATCTCTAGTTACTCAAACTGCCGAATTTTATGCTGAGAGGCTAGTGGAGTCAAAATTGGCAAAAGCCTTGGAGAAATATGAGCTTTATTTTGAAAAAGCGTTAAGTGTGCAGTCGGCCGGGGGCGTTAGTCAAATTAATATTAACCTCACTATCAGGCGACTTTCTGTGGTACACAAGATCAATTACACAACTGGAGTACAGCTATGATTAACATGAAGGCTCACACCGTATATATGGTTGTGAGGCCATACACACAAAAGAAGAAGATATTAATGAGGGCCGCTCAGGAAGTAGGGGCTCTTTATGTAGAGAGCCCTCATCTACTAGAGAATACGATATCGTATCCTAGCTCTCTCTCAGCGCACCACGTGCTAGTAGAAATTAAGAATCAAGAAGAGGCCGATCAGGTTATAGTGCTGGCGGGCTGCCATCACTACGGCGTAGGAGAAATACTATTCAATGCCGAGAGCAGCGTAGGAGCTGAGCTCAGCCACCTGATAGAACGACAGGAAGATATAGCGCTTAGTGTAGAGCAAGTGCCCCACTACACTATGAATGATGAGGCCCTAGTAGTAGGGGATATTCATGGTTGTTACGGCCATCTGCGTGCGCTACTTAGAAAGGCGGGCTTCTTATTTGCAGGGGATGAGATTACTTATTACCCTATGCAATTAGTGCTCAATGGAGACCTAGTGAATAAGGGCCCCAGCTCTGCTGACGTTATTAGATTCGTGTACTCTAACCTAGGTCACCCTGACTTCAAGGTCGTACTAGGTAATCACGAACTATATATTATGCAGCACATAGATGATGTGAAGCCTATTAGTCGCTACTTCGATTATCTCACTACAGCTAGGACTAATCGCATGCAGCGTAATATGTTTAGGGAGATTTATAGGCAGAGTGTGCCCTACCTCGTATCCCGTAGTCGTACCTCTGCTGTTCACCACTCTCCTTGCGACTATAAGTATGTGGGTAAGTCTGACCCTGTCTCTATACAGAAACAGATTCACCTACCTAGTATTCGAGGTCAGGCCAATAAGCAGAATACCAGCGTAGATGAAATACTATATCCGTACTTCAATGGCCAGCCGAACTGGCCATTAGTTGTTAATGGTCATGTCACTACTAAGCGCCCGCTACTAATTAATAACCGCGCTATGATTGATACAGGCGCCTTCCTAGGCTGTTATCTAACAGCAGCTCATATCATGGACTCTACCTGTCAATTCATATCCACAGAGAATGTGAACTCCGCGCGTAATACTATGCGCCTTAACCCCATTGCGTCTGCGATACAGGATGCAAGTAGCGTTAGAAGAAACGTGCCTCATTTGGTTAAGGCTTTAGTCTAGTCGCGTACGTTGTTACCGATAACCCCGCACGGAACGCGGGGTTATTAACTTATTGTGCAACATTTAATCTTCTTAAACTTATCCATTACCGAGTAAATATATATTAGGTATGGCATCACCAGTAATGGTAAAGGCCATTGCTTGCAAAGCACAAAGCATATGAATAATCAAACACCTATCGAGAGTTTCTCTTTAGCGAATATTAAATTTGACTATAATGCAGAACCAATCTGGAAATTAGCGGCTCGACTTTCTGCTAAAATTCCCAATGAAGAATGGGCAAAACTACCAAAAGATTTAGCCCAAAACTTTGATCATTATCAACAACAACAGGATCAAAAATGAGATGCACCCAGACTCAATTATCTACCTTTAACTTTAACAACCAAGAAATCCGCGTTATAATCATTGATAATGAACCCTGGTTTATAGCAGCCGACGTTTGCGCTGTTCTCGAACACACTAATACGTCAGTAGCTCTACTTCGGTTAAAGGTGTATGAAAAACAATTAGTTGACCCTAAACAATACTTAGGGTCAGTCTCAAATCAATATATATCAGCCATTTCAGAATCTGGCTTATATAGATTAGTACTCAGCAGCCGCAAACCACAGGCAGAGTTATTTCAAGACTGGGTAGTACAAGAAGTACTACCTACCATTCGCAAGACTGGCCGCTATTCTGTTAGTGATTTCAAGATACCTACTACTTATGGTGAGGCCTTACTCAAAGCGGGGCGCCTGGCCTTAGAATTAGAACAAACTAATGTCACCTTAGAACAAGTTAATACTACATTAGAAGAGCAAGCCCCACTGGTTAAATTAGCAGAGACGTTGACAGTCAGAGACACTGATGCTGTCCTAATAGGAGATTTGGCTAAAGCTTATGGTGTAGGTCGTACAACGTTCTTCGATATGTTGCGTGACATTCGCTTTATTATGATGAAGCCAAATCGATTACCTTATCAGCGACATATATTAGCTGCCAGAGCAGAGGTGTTCCGCAAAGAGCGCCCCCATCAGTCTGGTATCTTCGATAGCGTTACTGTTATAACGGCTAGAGGTCAACTATACATAGCGAAGAAGTTAAAGCAACTGGAATGTGCTAAGTTAGTAGAATCGCAACTAGAAGCCGCGTACGAGCTTGTAGAATAATACTGTTCCCTTAAACCACAATTACAATTTATTGACTATGACTGTTATGAATTTCATCAATTATCTATTGGAAAAACTCGGCAAGGTGCAGTTCCGTACACTGCTTGTAACTATCGGCTTGTTATTGGTCTATAGTCTGGCGGTTATTATTGGCCGCCTCGTTTACGCAGCGGGGGTGTTGGGCATCGGCGATGTACTCTGCGTGTTGGGCCTCTATCACGCGTGGCAGGCTATCGCAGACCTCGTACCATCAATTACTCAATTATTAGTTAGTCCACCGACTAATCCATCAACTTCTATTAATCTCAAAACTGAAGGACTAGGCGATAAATAACAACTGGCTCGGCACTTAGTGAGCCTAATTAGGAAGTCGCCTACATAATGTCACGCTCACAGTCATAGTAATTTAATTAGGTAGGGCGCACAATTATTTGTATGATAGGTTAGCAATTAGCTTACACGAGTGTTGGGCTGACATGAAGCCCAACCTACACTTATCCTATATTTAATTCTGGCCACCTACCTAATCACATTAATTAGATAACTATGGCTAAGTTTAATTCAGATACAGCGTCTAGTATGGGGCGCCGCGGTGGTGAGAAGACAGCTCAGAATAAAGAGCACATGAGAGAGATAGGTCGTCGGGGCGGACTGAAGGCCCAACAGCGGCTCGCTGAGAAGAAACAGCAGCGTCCATTAGGTGATTAGTAGATTATAGGTCACTATATTAACTATATCATTCACCTGCGTGGTATCCATAGCTGTACCCCCCTCCCCTATGAAGTGGACGCTAATGAGAGCTATAGGGCTATCATCATCCAATAATAGTTGCTGATATAAATGTCGCACTCCTATTATATCTAGATGAGCCCGCTGCTTAAAGCTAAGTAGTATAGAGTTAGCATCAGTCTTCATAAAGGATCGGGTACTAGCGTGTTGCACTAGAGTAGGTAGGTCATAGCAATGGTCGCTAATTAATACCTGTCTATAGAGATTAGCTATACTGCTAATACCGGGGGCCAGACTCTCATGAGTACACGTCATCTTGAGGAACTTAAGACCAGATATACTGCGACCAGGATTATGGAACTGGTGGAGTAAGACTCTATCGGCCGCCGTTGTAATCCGTATCTGGTTGAGTAGATCAAGGATATAAATGTCTTTATCTATAGTGCTAACATGGCGTATCAGATCTTGTATAGCGTACCTGCGCTCTATCTGATTGCGGAATATCCATCGCCCAATAAAGATTATAATAAATAGAATCAGACTAAACGTGTTCTGCCATAGGAAATCAGTGACCTGCGGCAGAGCTTCCTTAACCAGAGTGTGCGGAGCTAGGTGAATAGTGTAGGCCTTATCATTATGTGGTGCATTCATGTTTAATGGGGCATCCTTCAGATTAATTAATGCCTTTAAGTACATTCTTAAGTTAGTGTTTAAGTGCTTCTAGTTTTATATTTATTCACGAGGACTTTGTAGGTGAATTATAATTATGATAGTCAATTAGGGCTTGCCTGTATTACTGATACTGAGCGCAATATTAAGGTATTCTGTCCTGTGGCCCGCCCAGGGCAGAGGTATGAGGCCACTATAGCCTATACTATGGCACGATATTCTCGCAGCGCTGAGTCAGTAGAGAATCTACTCAATGAGGCGCGGGGAGTAGATGCGGATAAACGTCTTCATAATATATTCTATAATTATGGTCACGGTAGTGTACAGGGCCTGGCCACGTTATCGGTGTGCTTTGAAGGTATTCCTCTATGGTTTGCGTTCTATCTGTTCAATACTATGCCTCTAGGGGCAGGGCAAGAGCGCAGTACTCGTTATCAGAAGATGGGGGATTACTATAGAGTCGGTGATGAGTCCTATGACGAGTCAATGGACTATCTATTCAGCGCGTATGAGGAGCTCTATGAGCCCACTCGAGAGGCGCTGGCCCGCGCTTACAGCGTAAACATGAGTGATAAACGCCAGGTACAGGCACTCGATGCTCGTACGCTGGACTGTACGCGGTATCTATTACCTATGGGAGCGCGCACTAGTCTGGGTATCACATCGGATGCCGAGACGTGGAGTCGATTCATCAGTGACCTACTGAGTAATCAAATTAACTCGGGGCCCGATGAGTTGTACAGTGCTATTGGGCACATGCTGAAGCAACTACTGGGTGGTTGTCCTGAGCTAGAGGCCCAGGGCTACGTGGCAGGTGCCCCTGGTCTCATACGTCATGCAGAGGCACGGCATGACCTAAGCGCTAGTCTAGGTAATATGGCGCGGGCAGCTCAGTCATCTCTCACTGTTAACGTGGGAGATGACTATTATCGCTCAAAGCTAGTAATTGTACAGGAGCAAGACTGCGATATCGTCGGTAACCTCGCCCTATTACTCCAGAATGATCTGTATCGACCGGCCCTAGTCCTATCTACTAATAGAAGACTATTAGCTACGCTGCAAGAGGAGTTGACTAAGTGGCGGCATTACGATAGATTACCTACTCAGTTCAATGCACCGCATATGTACATGAGTGGTTATATGGATGTGGGTGCGGCCCGCGACTTCAACCGTCACCGCAGTATATGGCGGTACTTTCCTGCTCTAACTAATGTAGAGCTATTACGAGGAGATACTGGTTATACTCTACCACTTTATGTAGAGGATCTCCCTATAGCTGAGCGTTATAGGGAGATGCTGGATAAATATTACGAGACACTAGATGGCCCCGCCATACAGTACCGTATACCACTAGCCCATAATATACGATACTGTATAGGTGGTTCTCATAAGCATATGGCCTATGTATGTCAGCTTCGCTCTCGAGTAGGGGGCCATATCAACTATCGTGTGATAGCTAATGAGTGGGCCAATAGTATAGCTGAGGCTAATCCACTATTCGACCTTACTCACGTTATACGCGTAGTTGAGAATGGTCGAGATGAGTTCTTGAGTCGTTAACGTGCGCGTATTAGGAATACGACAGCCATGAATGGCGGCATGTTATTGTGTGCTTGGCCGGCCCCAGTTCCTTGTATAGTGATATTAGCTCCACTGGGATTGATTCCAATGTTAGCATTAGATCGGAGTACTCGAATGTTAATATCAGCCTCAAAAGTCTGACGGGTTCCTGTGGGGCGGTCCTCACCGCTACCACTCTTAGGTTGACGTGTTGCTTCTTTGTCACCTTCTGTATGGGTTAGGAAATCGTGCCGGTGTCTGTGAGTTTCCGTATTATGCTCGTGGCCATTGTCGCTGATTATATGATTGTGCCCAGGGTCATTAACTCCGTGACCGTGATTAGGCATCTGGTTAACACTGAGAGTAACATTCTCCTCACCACCCAGCCATCCCTGAGTTCGACCATTACCTATCATTAAGGGGAAGCGGGCCTGCATATTAGGGAGGTTGAAGGTAGTAGAACCATTACCATTACCGTATGCAGTACCTATCATCGCGAATAGCGTTGGGTAATCTGCCCTGCTGATCTCGCGCCCATCCAGTGGTATCCAATTAGTAGGGTAGCCCCATGCCGCCCACATGATTATAGAACCTACTGGGGGGCCCGCCTGGCTGAAGCTATTTGATATAGTTTGGTTAACCCAGTCTACTCGAGCTATACTGTCAGTAGCAGGGGGCCATACAGTGCGGGGGTTGCCCGTTAGGAAAGGACTATCTATATTAGCC
>NZ_JADBUZ010000134.1:0-9579 GCF_020245305.1 Microcystis sp. M20BS1
CAAATTAGTCCCCCCATAGAACCCCCTTGAGCCATCTTGCACACTTTTCTCTTTTTGTCAAATTTTATGTTAAGAAAGATGTGACTAATGGATAGCTTGATAAGGGGGGTGTCTGACAACTTTTAACGCCTACCTACTTAAATCTTTATGAAAAACCAAGCCTTAGCTGGAAAGCCAGTGATAGGATTTGCTGGAGTCTTTATTTTAGTCTGAGGAAATTAAATCAAGTTCATGGAAAAAATGTTACCAGTGAACAGCAATCGGACAAAATAACTGCTAGATTACAAGGTATAGTCCATCACTCTCTGGTAGATATTCAAACAGTGATCGCTCTGTGAAAAAAATCTCTGGATTAGCCAACAACTAAAGATAGTTTACCTGAAAATTTGCTAACGGTTCACGCCCTTATAGACAACTTGATCGCAGCCCCCCTTATTAAGGGGGGATCAAGGGGGGATCAAGGGGGGATTAAGGGGGGATTAAGGGGGGATCAATCTTCTATTTGATTAGAACTACTTACTTAAAAGTTAATTATTGCCATCAACAGATTCATCAAAATTATCTAGATTTAGCTGAAAAAGCCCACCTCAAGGTTGGGGTGAGTGAATTAAATTCCACCCTCGTTATTATTCTTCATATACCCATGACTAACTCTTTATATATCAGCACGACGGCAACGGGAAGCGGTAAAGCGTTAGTAGCTTTAGGAATTATCGACTTAATTCTCCGCAAAACTAATAAAGTTGCCTTTTTCCAGCCAATTGTTCTCGACTGTTCCGAAGGTCATCGGGATGAAGACATTGACTTAATCCTCAATTATTTTAAATTAGAACAAACCTACGAAGAAGCCTTCGGTTTATGTTATGAAGAAGTTAAGGATTTATTGGTACAACAAAAATTTGATGAAATCATTGAAAGAATTATCAAAAAGTTTAAAAACTTAGAAAAAAAATATGATTTTATCCTCTGTGAAGGTTCCGATTATCTGCAAGAAAATTCCGCCTTTGAATTTGAACTAAATACAGAAATCGCCAAAAATCTCGGTCATCCCATCTTAATATTAGGTAATGCCCACAATCGCAGTATCGAAGATGCCCTTAGTCCGATCCTGATTTCCTGCGACACCTACCAAGATAAAGGTTGTACGGTGATTGGGATTATTATCAATCAAGCTGAAGAGGAAAAAATAGAGGAATTACGGAAAACCCTGACTAAAATTTTTCCCCCCCAAGAATATGCTCTAGGAGTGATTCCCCACAATGCCAAACTGAGCAGCTCGCGAGTGGCAGAAATCGCCCAACAATTACAGGCAAAAGTTCTCTACGGACAGCAGAGATTAGACAGTTTAGCTAGTAACTTTCTGGTGGTGGCCATGCAGATGCAAAATGCCCTAGAGCGGTTAAAAGAAGATAGTTTAATTATCACTCCTTGGGATCGCGGCGATGTGATTATCGGGATGTTACAGGCCCACCAATCAGCCAATTATCCCCAATTAGCCGGTATAGTCTTAACAGCAGGTCATAACCTCAATCCTTCGATCGCCCGTTTAATTGAAGGTTTGCCCGATCCCTTACCGATTCTCTCCGTCACCACCGATACCTACACCACGGCCGAACGCATCCACGATGTGCGGACCACCCTAACCTCGACGGACTACGATAAAATTAACCTCAGTCTGCAGCTTTTTCACAGTAACATCAATCTCGATCGCCTAGAAGCGCAAATTCGCACTTTGCGGACCCAGGGGATTACCCCGAAGATGTTCACCTATAATCTCGTACAACAGGCCAAAGCGCAAAAACGTCACATCGTTTTGGCCGAAGGGACCGAACCGCGCATCCTCCAGGCAGCCACAGTTTTAATCGAACAGGATATCGTTGATTTAACCCTCTTGGGACAACCGGACGAGATCGAAATGGTGATTAAAAAACATGGTATCACTCTCGATCTCGATCGCCTGCAAATTATTAACCCCGTGGCTAGTCCCCATTTTGAAAGCTATGTGCAGACCCTCTACGAAGCGAGAAAAGCCAAGGGAATGAATCTCGATATGGCCCAGGATTATGCACAAGATGTCTCCTATTTTGGCACTTTAATGGTGTATCAAGGCGATGCCGATGGTATGGTATCGGGGGCAGTGCATACCACTCAACACACGATTCGGCCTGCACTCCAGATTATCAAAACTAAGCCCGATTGTGCGATCGTCTCCTCGGTCTTTTTTATGTGTCTAGAGGATCGGGTCTTGGTTTATGGGGATTGTGCGGTCAATCCCGACCCCAGTGCCGAGGAATTAGCCGAAATCGCCCTATCTTCTGCCGAAACCGCCCAAAAATTCGGAATTGAACCGCGAATCGCCCTGCTTTCCTATTCTTCGGGTCAATCGGGCCAGGGAGAAGACGTGGAAAAAGTACGACAAGCGACCAAAATCGCTAGGGAAAAACGCCCCGATTTGAAGTTAGAAGGCCCGATTCAGTACGATGCGGCCGTGGATAGGGAAGTAGCTGCCCAAAAAATGCCGGGGTCAGAGGTAGCGGGCCAAGCGACGGTGTTTATTTTTCCTGACCTGAATACAGGGAATAATACTTATAAAGCCGTGCAGCGGGAAACGAAAGCTTTAGCCATCGGTCCAATCCTACAGGGATTAAAAAAACCCGTCAATGATCTCAGTCGCGGTTGTACCGTTCCCGATATTATCAATACGGTGGTAATCACAGCAATTCAATCCCAATCTTTTTGAGTTATCAGTTAGAAAACGGGTTTCTTTGAGAAACCCGTTTTCTAGAGCTTGTTATGCTTATTTCCTCCCGACCGGGCTGAAGCGGGAATCAAAACTATAATTAGAATCATTAAACCCCAACCATAACCCCGCCTCGATAGCCGATAACCGATCGCTAAACATGGATCCATCTTTCGCCCTTACTCTGCAAATTGTCATCACTGTGGTGGCGGGGATTACAGCCCAAGTCATCGCCGAATACCTGAAAGTTCCCAGTATTGTCTTCCTGCTCATTTTTGGGATTGCTTTGGGGTCTGATGGTTGGGAAATTTTACACCCCCAAAGTCTGGGAATTGGTTTAGAAGTCCTTGTTGCTCTCTCTGTGGCGATTATCCTATTTGAAGGCGGTTTAAGCCTAAGCGGACGGGAATTAGGGCGAGTTTCTGGCAGTTTACGCAATCTTGTCACCCTCGGTACTTCCATCACTCTCATCGGTGGCGGTATGGCAGCCCACTGGTTGGGGGAATTTCCCTGGCCGATCGCATTTCTTTACGCTTCTTTAGTGGTGGTAACTGGTCCGACAGTGATCGGTCCTTTGCTGAAGCAAGTAGCCGTAGATCGACGGGTAGCGACGCTTTTAGAAGGAGAAGGGGTATTAATCGACCCTGTGGGCGCAATTTTAGCCGTAGTGGTGCTAAATACGATTATTGATAGTCATTCCCGCCCCATGGAAATTATCACCGGTTTAACCCTGCGTTTAGGCATCGGGGCGGCGATCGGCATTGCTGGAGGCGGATTGTTAAGTTTTATTATAAAAACTTGCAATTTTTTGACTTTTGAGCTAAAAAATCTCGTGGTTTTAGCGGGAGTCTGGGGGTTATTTGGTTTATCGCAATTTAGTCGCAGTGAATCGGGGTTAATGGCGGTGGTAATGGCGGGAATTGTCCTAAAAGCGGCGGCTGTTCCCGATGAGCGGTTATTAAGGCGTTTTAAGGGTCAATTAACCACTCTTTGCGTGTCGGTACTGTTTATTTTACTAGCGGCGGATCTTTCGATCGCCAGTGTCATCGCTTTGGGTTGGGGCAGCGTCCTAACCGTGTTGGTTTTGATGCTGGTGGTACGTCCCCTGAGTGTGGCTCTGTGTACCCTAAAAAGTGACCTAAATTGGCGACATAAGTTATTTATCGCTTGGGTTGCCCCTAGGGGAATCGTTTCTGCCTCCGTAGCTTCTTTATTTGCCATTTTACTCACCCGTGCCGGTATTAATGGCGGTGAAGCGATCAAAGCTTTAGTCTTTTTAACAATTTTAATGACCGTTTTTATTCAGGGATTAACGGCGCGGTGGGTGGCA
This sequence comes from Microcystis sp. M20BS1, assembly GCF_020245305.1. Classification (NCBI taxonomy): domain Bacteria; kingdom Bacillati; phylum Cyanobacteriota; class Cyanophyceae; order Chroococcales; family Microcystaceae; genus Microcystis; species Microcystis sp. M20BS1. The sequence goes on from NZ_JADBUZ010000134.1 coordinate 4,071, forward strand.
AAAGGGCTAAAAATCACTTCTTCTGCGGCAACAGGGGCAGTAATCGTCGGTTGTAATCCCCTAGGTCGCTTAATCGGCTGTTTATTCCAAGAACAAGGGGAAAACGTGGTTTTAATCGATACGGATGCCAGGGCCTGTCAGCAAGCAAAAGAAGAGGGTTTGACGGTGCTGCAGAGTAGCGCACTTGATACAAAAATACTACAAGAAGCGGGCATCGAATCCATGGGGACTTTTCTGGTTTTGACTAATAATAGCGAGGTTAATCTGGTTTTAGCCCAAAGAGCCAGCGAGGAATTTCATCCTCCCCGGTTGTTGGCTGCCTTTGCGGGAACCCCTAACCCAGATAAAAATAAGGTTAATCAGGTTTTTCTGCCTAGTTTTTCGGTCAAGGAATGGAATCAGTATTTAGACGATAATCAGATTAAATTAGGTAAAACTATCTTTAAAGGCAATGATTTGAGCGAACAACAGACCAGATTAACTAAATTAATCGAAAATGGTGAACTGCTGCCCCTACTATTGCGTCGCGATAATTCCCTACAGGTAGTAACAGAAAGGGAAGAATGGCGCACCGGAGACGAATTAATCTATATTCTGCGCGATTTACGCCCACAACTGCTTAAACGTCTTTCTGGCACTGTCAGAACCCGTTTATCTTTAGAAATCTTACCCGAAGTGGAAATCGCCACCAGTAGATAACTTGAGACTATTCTATACTATTCAGTGGATTTAACCGGCTCAGGGCTTAAAATAAGCAACTGCCGACCGACGTTAGATTTAGCGACACCTAGCAGTACGGGATGTTCAGTTTTGGGGGCATCTTGGGGTAAAGCACGAAAAAGGTACAGCCATCCCCCTCTTTCCAGTAATAATCGCCAGACGCGATCTTGCTCCGTATCGGTTAGGTTGCGCTGTTGAATAATGCGGGCTAAATTAGGATCGCCAATGAGACTCTGCTGATCTTCGGGCGTTAGGGCTTCAAAAAGGGGCTGATTGGGGTCAAGATCCCCTGCTTCTTTACCTAAAATGAGCAGTTCCTTGGCACTAATCAGGGTGACAACGGGGAGAGTAGAAGTGGGATTCACCGCATCTCGACGGGCATCCTTTAAACCTTGATCCTGGGCAAGATGGAAGATGAGTAAGAGAATCCAACTCAGGAGAATCAGTTCTGAGACGAGAGGAAGGGTTAACTGACGCTGAAAGCGGGGACGAGGAGCATAGGGTATTTTTCGGCGATTGCGTTGGTTTTGTCTTTTCAGTTGCCAATTTTTTAGTCTAGTTAGCCACTGTTGATATTGCCAGTGAAGGAAAGCAAGACAAAGGGTGGAAAGCTGAAAAAGTATAGGAATCAGAAGGGCAATAATCAGGGTGTTAGCAATACTTTGAGGCGTACCAAAGAAGACTTGAAGAGGGAGTAATAAGAAGGATTCAACCGGAAAATCGAGGCTGGTGATACCGAGTTGGTAATAGGCAAAGTATGCCCAACGATAGACCCAACCTGTATAGTACAATCCCGCACCAATGAGACCGGCGGCACTGGCAAGATTGAGGAGAATCGTCGGGGAAGAAGGAGTCGTCACAGGGGGCTACTAACGCTAAAAAAGAACGCTAAAATTAAAGTTATTATAGATGATCATTGTAGGGCGAGTTATGGTCAGACGTTTAGAAATTTTATCCGGTATAGCTTTAGTTTTTTTGGGATTTTTGACTGTTTCTAGTATCGCTCAAGCACCCACCCTCGAAGCGGCTTTACCACGATTAGCAAATATTACGTTACAAAATGGCAGAGATTATAAGGGGGTGACGTTAACTCGGTTCGATCGCCCTCAGCGTCAGATTTCTTTTAAGCAAGGGGGTAAGGAGTTTAATCTACCCATTGCCCAAGTGACACAATTAACCTTAGAGGGAGAAACCATCATCAGTATTGCCGAAAACCCGACAATTGTGATTCAGGGAGAGGACAAGCGATGTGGTTCGGTTTATGCTCTACCGCGCCGTTTTGAGCATTTGAGTTTGGTGGAAAAGCAAAAGCGTAAGCAGGTAGAGATTAATTTATCAGATTTGCCTCCAGCCATGCAAAGAGAGTTAACTCAGAAAGGGGCTTATGGTTATGTGTTGAAACAGTTAGAATTTGCTAATGGCGAGTTAAAAGCGGCAGGAGTGTTGCGTTGTCGGGCAAATTAATCACCAAAATTATGTCAATAAAAATCAGTATCAGGATTTTTAGGATTAAAGGATTAACAGGATTAGGTGACTTGTGAAGAGTCTATAATTAAAGGATCATAAAGAATATTATATCTATCCTGAAAATCCTCAAATCCTCAAAATCCTGATACTGGGATTGAGAATTAAGGGATTAACAGGATTAAGTTATTGGCAAGGAGTAGGATAATTAAAGGATCATAAAGAATATTATATCTATCCTGAAAATCCTCAAATCCTCAAAATCCTGATACTGGGATTGAGAATTAAGGGATTAACAGGATTAGGTTATTGGCAAGGAGTAGATAATTAAAAGATACAGGGAATAGGACACCCACCCTCAACCCCATCCTGAGATCAGGATTTTTAGGATTAAGGGATTAACAGGATTAGGTGACTTGTGAAGAGTCTATAATTAAAGGATCATAAAGAATATTATATCTATCCTGAAAATCTTCCAATCCTCAAAATCCTGATACTGGCATTGTTGAGATAATATAAAGAATCATTTGAGTCTGGCGAGGGGAAGCAATGAAGACAGGTTTAGGGATATTACTCAGTCTAGGGCTAGTCGTAACAGCGCCGCATTTGACGGTTATAGCTTCCCCCCTATTGGTGCAGACGGATTTACGTCAAGAAGCCGATCAATTACGTCAAGAAGGATTTGAATTGTTCCAGTCGGGAACATTAGAAGGCTATCAGGGGGCATTAGGGAAGTGGCAACAGGCATTAAAGCTTTATCAGCAACTCGACAGTAAATTAGAGCAAGCATTAGTCCTCACCAGTTTAGGGCGTATCTATGATGATTTAGGAGAAAAACAAAAGGCTTTAGACTACTACCAACAGGCTTTACCCTTATGGCGGGCGGTGGACGCTACCGAAGGCACGCAAAGCGCACGCGCGGGGGAAGCCACTACTCTCAGTAATATTGGTGCTGTCTATTCTGCTTTAGGGGAGAAACAGAAGGCTTTAGACTACCTGCAACAGGCTTTACCTTTATGGCGGGCAGTAGGGGATCGCAAGGGGGAAGCCGTCACTCTCAGTAATATTGGGGCTGTCTATTCTGCTTTAGGGGAGAAACAGAAGGCTTTAGACTACCTGCAACAGGCTTTACCTTTATGGCGGGCAGTAGGGGATCGCAAGGGGGAAGCCACTACTCTCAATAATATTGGTGTTGTCTATGGAGATTTAGGGGAGAAACAAAAGGCATTAGACTATTACCAACAGGCATTACCCTTAAGGCGGGCGGTAGGGGATCGCGCGGGGGAAGCCAATACTCTCAATAATATTGGTGCTGTCTATTCTGCTTTAGGGGAGAAACAAAAGGCTTTAGACTACTACCAACAGGCTTTATCCTTATCACGGGCAGTAGGCGATCGCGCGGGGGAAGCCGTTACTCTCAATAATATTGGTCGTGTCTATGATGCTTTAGGGGAGAAACAGAAGGCTTTAGACTACTACCAACAGGCTTTACCCTTATCGCGGGCAGTGGGCGATCGCTCACAGGAAGCCACTACTCTCAGTAATATGGGTCTTGTCTATCGAGATCAAGGAAAACCAGAATCGGCGATTAACTCTTGGGAACAATCCGCTAATCTGATTCTGGAGCTACGGCGGGGAGTTAGCCGTTCCTTGCGGGCAACTTTCCTAGAAAGTGAGCAAGGGACAAGCATCGCCCTAGTAGGTCTCCTCATTCGCCAGAATTCCCCTCAAAAAGCTTTTGAATGGGCAAATCTCAGCACCACTTTTGACCTTGTGGATTACGATCGCCTTGCAGGAACAGAAGGACAAGTCAAAAATCCTGTCGCCAATCAAGCTTATCAGGAGTGGAAAGCACAGGCACGGCAACTGGAAGCCCTGCGCCAAGAATTACAAACCAACTTCAGCGACACCCTCTCCCGACAAGTCCGGCAACAACGAGCCGCCCTCAGCGAACAAGCGGAAATCCTTGTGGAAAAATACCCCGAATTAGCCGATTTACTGGAAATTACCCCCACCGACCTCGCCCAACTGCAAGCCAATCTACCTGCTAATACCACTCTCCTCCAACCCGTCCTACTCACAGGGATAGATAACGTTGAACATACCGTTGCCCTCTTTATCCTTACTCGTACCACCCTTAAGGTTCAGCAAGTTCCCGTCCCTAAAGATCTTAATCAGCTTTTGCAACGCTACGCCAGCCAACTGGAAAGCGACCTAGAAATCGTCGATCGCGCCCTCAGTTCCCAACTCTATGACCTGCTGATTCGTCCCATTGAAGGCCAAATTGCCCCGAATCAAACCTTGGCCATCATTGCCACGGGTGCTTTGCAAAGAATCCCCTTTGAAACCCTCTACGACAACCAAACTCAACATTATCTCCTGCAAAAATATCCCATTCACTACCTCACCCGTCTGAGTAAAGTGCAGCCCCAACCCACGCCGAAAGTCAATAATCCTAGTGTCCTCGTCTTTGCTAATCCCCGTCCCACCCAAGTCGAATTAATCGGGACAGAAGCCCAAGCCGACTTTCTGCAAAAAACCTATGCCAACAGCCAAATCTACAAACACCAACAAGCCACCCTCGACGCCTTTTTAAGCCAATCGCCTCGGTTTCCTATTCTGCACTTAGGCACTCATGGTTGTTTCCGTCCAGAGGGGTGTCCTAGCCTAGGCATGAAAGCGAATACCCTACTGTTTGCCAACAAGAGAGAGTATGAACTCAAAGATGCCGTGAAACTGGGACTGCAAAACACCGAACTGATTACTATTGGCGCTTGTGAAACGGCGCGGGAAGTGGATGGAGTCGGTTTGGCGGGTTTGGCCTATGTTTGGGAAAGAGCGGGGGCGAAAACCACCCTCGCCAGTCTTTGGAATGCCACCGATTTTGTGCAATATTCCCAACAAAACAGCCCAGAATTGCCCACGGCGGCGATTTTAAATCAATTTTATACTAATTTACAACAGGGCATGACCAAAGCGGAAGCCCTCCGTCAAGCAAAACTCGCCCATATTGACCTTCATCCTTTCTTTTGGGCGGCGTTTATCCTGATTGGAGATGGTCAAGAGTTGGGAGCAAGTGGCAGGTAGCAGGGAAGCTTTTTTTGGCTCTATTGTCAGCTTAACTCAACCCCACATCCGTCCGATAGTCAGAGGAAAAGCTGGAAAACCCGTAGAATTTGGGGCCAAATTCTCAGCAAGCTGTATAGATGGTTACATATTTTTAGACCGGATTAGTTGGGATAACTTTAATGAATCGGGAGATTTAAAAGCACAAATAGAAGCTTATTATGACTATACAGGATACTATCCAGAATCAGTTCATGTG